>DATJAQ010000203.1:0-17155 GCA_035516075.1 Terriglobia bacterium
CGTTGCCTACCCGCCGCTCACCCCGTTTTTTGGCCGCTTGTCGCTCGAACTTTTCGGAACCTCGCTGGCCGGCTTCCGTTTTTTCGCAGCGCTGGCGGAGGCTGTGGCCGTGGTGCTAGCGGGCTTGATAGCGCACGAGCTCGGTGGACGGCGCGGCGCCCAGCTTGTGGCCGCGGCGGCGGCGGCGCCCTTTTTCCTGCTGGGCGGCGCCATGATGCAGTACGTTTCGTTCGATTACCTGGCGTGGGTGCTCACCGCCTACTTCGCGGTGAGGCTGCTCAAGAGCGAGGACCCACGCTGGTGGATCGCCATCGGCTGCTCGATCGGCCTGGGCATGATGGCGAAATACTCCATCCCCTTCTTCGTCGCCGGCCTTGCCGTGGGGCTGGTGCTCACGGACGCGCGCCGCTACCTGAAGAGCAAATGGCTCTGGTACGGCGCGGCGGTGGCGCTCGCGATCTTCCTGCCCAATTTCATCTGGCAGGCGCGGCACGGTTTCATCTCTCTCGACTTTCTGCGCTACATCCACGCCCGCGACATCCGCATCGGCCGCACCCAGGGCTTCCTTCCTGACCAATTGAAGCTGACGCTCTTCGGCTTTCCGCTCGTGATTGCAGGTTTGCACTTCTTCCTTTTTTCGCAGGCGGGCCGTTCCTTTCGCGTTTTGGGCTGGATGTACGTCACCCCGCTTCTGCTCTTCGTCGTTGCCAAGGGCCGCGGCTATTACCTGGCGCCGGCCTACCCGATGTTGTACGCGGCCGGCGCGGTGTGGGGCGAGCAATGGCTGGGCACGCTCGGCCGCCGCTCGGCCCGAGTCGCGGTGGCGGCGCTCGCGCGGACAGCGCTCGCCGCCGACGTGGTTATGGTGGCGTTAATTTCTTTACCTATTTCTCCCGCCGGCTCGGCGCGGTTTCAAAAGGTGAGTAAGATCAATGGAGATCTGCGCGAGGAGATCGGCTGGCCGGAGCTGGTGCGGACGGTTGCCGGCATCCGCGACGGGCTCGCCGCGAGCGAGCGGGGCCACCTGGGTGTCCTCGCCGGCAACTACGGCGAAGCGGGCGCCATCGACCTCTACGGCCCGGCCTACAGCCTGCCCGGGGCGATCAGCGGAACCAACTCGTTTTGGGCCCGGGGCTACGGCGATCCGCCTCCGCAGACTCTGATCGTGCTTGGACTCTCGCGCGAATTCCTCGACCGCAATTTCCAGTCGTGCGAGCTGGCTGGACATATCAGCAATCCCTTCGGCGTCAAAAACGAGGAGACCGAAGACCATCCCGACATCTTCCTCTGCCGCGGCCTGCGCCAGCCCTGGCCTGAGTTCTGGAAAAAACTCAGACACTTCGGGTAGGACACAAGAATGCCTGGGACTCGCAGAATCATGGCGGCACCCCAGTGCAGCTTCTCTGCGGCCTCAGTGAGCCAAAAGCCTCAACACAGCGTCCATCGGCGCCTCAGCGACCTCCGTGTTGGGTCGTTGCCCGGTACAGCGTGCGCGGAGCGGATTATGGCGCTGCTGGAAGCCGGCCGCCAACGTTGCCACTTACACCACGGGCCGCGCTTTTCCCTTGACAGGAGAGGCTGTATTATTGTACGGTTATTGAGAAAACGAGATAACTAGCTGAAAGCCTGTCTCGCCTTCTCCGCAGATTCTCGCGCAGCACGCTGACCCAAAGGGCAAAGGCAGCCACAGCCAACGCAATCACGCCCTTTCAGATCAGTCGGTTAGCCCGAAAGCTGGCAAGGCAAAGCCAACCGGGTATCTTTCCTGTTTAGAAGGCGTTGCAGCGAAGAGGGGCCTCAAAACTGGCAGAAAGCTGAGAAATGGGCGAGCCTCAATGAATTGCGCCAAACTGTCCGAGAATAAAGGTTACGAGCCGCCCAACTGCGAAGAGGGGGCGAAGCCACCCGAAGCCATTGGGCTTAAAGCCTTTCGGCGCAACCATTTACAGCGAAAACTGCCGACCCGAAGCCAACAGGCTTATCAGGTTTGTTTTCAATCGCTTACAGTCAAGAAAGGGCCGATTTCTGCAAAATCGGTAAGGAATGGGCTGCCGTCAAGGATTGACGGCCAGTTGTATGGCGCTGGCGGACAATTGCCGGTGACGAGTGCTCCCCGGACACTAGCCTCGGGCTCGCGTATTGCTAATCGTAAATCGTTTCCTGCATTGGGCGTAGGGAACCTCGGTAACGTGAGAGCGGCGATGAACAGCGATCTGGGAGGCCCGAGTCAGGAAATACCAGCCACGAGCAAACATCGAAGAGCGACGAACATCACACCCCTGAGAATGGACGAGGAAGGACGTTTCGATGAGTCCGCGCGGGCAGCTTGGGATCCTGTTACCAAGTTAGGTGACCCCGGAATCCGCCGATTGACTTCTATTTTTGGCGGACGGTAGAATGAAACCTCCCATAAAGTCCCGCTTTGGGTTTTTTGGGCAGGAATAAGGAGTGCATGAATGTCCCCCCAGGATAGTCCCGGTTCGACGCCAGTCGTAGAATCCGGGCTCGAAACCGCATCACCAGCAGCCGAGCCGGTAGCACCGGTCGAGGCAGACGTGGCGCCCGCGGAAATCGCGGCGCCGCCTGCACCCCAGCCATGGGCTGAGGCCGAACCTGCCGCAGATACCACAGAGCCGGCCGCCGCGGAGTCCAGCGAAGGCGCAGCGGATGCCGCCGACGCAGGCGCGATGATGGCCAGCATGTCGGAGGTCTCAGGGCTGACCCCCGGTGACGTCAGCCAGGGCCATGTGGTGAAGGTGACCGATGCGGAAGTGATTGTGGATATCGGCCTGAAAAGCGAGGGGGCCATTCCGCGCGCCGAGTTTCTTGCCGATGACGGCCAGCTCACGGTGAAGCCCGGCGACGTGGTGGACGTTCTGATCGAGGACTACGACGAACAGGAAGGGACCTTCACCGTTTCCCACCGTAAGGCGGCGGTGATCCGGGCTTGGGAAGACCTGGAAAAATCTTCGCACCACCAGAACAACGTCAAGGGGCGCGTGGTGGAACGCACCAAGGGCGGCCTGACGGTGTCGATTGGCGGCGTGCGCGCCTTTTTGCCGTCGTCGCAAGCCGATCTGCGGCCGCTTCGCAACCTCGATGCCCTGATAGGCCAGGAGATCGAGTGCAGGGTGATCAAGCTGAATCGGGCCCGCAACAACGTGGTGGTGAGCCGCAAGAGCGCCCTGGAAGAAGAAGCGAACCGGCTGAAGACGGAATTGGCGGCGAACCTGACGGAAGGAGCGGAGGTCACCGGCCGCGTGAAAAATCTGACGGGCTACGGCGCCTTCGTGGACCTAGGCGGCATGGACGGCCTGCTGCACGTAACGGACCTGGCGTGGGGGCGCGTGGGGCATCCGTCCGAAGTGGTGAAGGTGGGCCAGGAGCTTCGGTTGAAGGTGCTTAAATACGACCGCGAGAAAGAGCGAATCTCGCTCGGCTTGAAGCAGCTTCTGCCCGACCCCTGGGAGCGCGTGGTAGCCAATTACCGGCCGGGCGATCACCTTAAGGGCCGCGTGGTAAGCCTGACGGACTACGGCGCATTTTGCGAAATTGAACCAGGCATCGAAGGCCTCATCCACGTCTCCGAGATGACCTGGAGCCGCCGCCTGAAGCACCCCTCGAAATTCGTCAACGTGGGCGATAAGGTCGAGGTGTCGGTGATCGAGGTTCATCCGCAGCAGCGCCGGATTTCGCTGAGCCTCCGCCAATCCCTCGGCGACCCCTGGACGACGCTCTCCGAGCGCCTGGCCCCCGGGGCGCGGGTGGAAGGCCGGGTGCGGAATCTGACCGAGTACGGAGCGTTCGTCGAGATCGAAGACGGCATCGAGGGCCTCATTCACATCTCGGACATGTCCTGGACGAAGAACCCCAAGCATCCTTCCGAGATCCTGAAGAAGGGCCAGAAGGTCACGGCCGTGGTGCTGAGCGTGGATCCAAATCAGCGGCGAATTTCGCTGGGGCTCAAACAACTCGAGCCGGACGCCTGGCAGGCCTTCTTTGACCAGACGCCCGTGGGCTCCGTGCTGCCGGGCAAGGTGGTGCGTCTGGCGCAATTCGGCGCTTTTGTGGAACTGCGAGAAGGCATTGAGGGCCTTTGCCACGTGTCCGAGATGGGCGATGAACACGGGCGCGGCGGCAAGAGTACGCTGAAGGCCGGCATGGAGCTGCCGTTCCGCGTAGTCAAGGTCAGCCGCGAAGAGCGCAAGGTGGGCCTGAGTTTAAAGGAGGCTGAGCCGCGCGAGGAAACTCCTGCCGAGCGCCGCGCCCGGCCCAGCGCTCCGGAGGCACCACCGCCCGCCGCGAGCACCACGATGGGCGAGAAGATGGCCCAGGCTATCCGCGCGGCGGCCGCCCGGGCGGCCGCCCGCACACCGGGCAAGCCAGCGGCGGCGCCGGCCGTACAACTCGAGCCGCAGACGAACGCACTGCCCGAAGCCAGCAGCGGGCTTGTCGCCGGCGGAATGGCTCCGGCTGCGGAGTCACCGCGGCAGAATGGCTCCGGCCAGGTTCAGGCGAGTGGGACGGAAGGCGTGGCGGACGTGCACGCGAGAGTCTCAGGCGCCGACGGCTTCGGAGCCCGGGCTGCCGGGAGCGCGCCGGCTGGGTCGGATGGTCTGCAGGCCGAAGCGACGCTCGCAGCCGCCGAAGTGAAGGAGCCGACCGACGACGCGCCGGCCCCACCTCAGGCCGCCGAAGAAGCGAAGTCCGGTGCCTCCGCCCCGGATGAGAACGAGAGCCGGGAGCCGGAAGCCGGCCAGGAAACCCTTTCGGCCGGCGCTCAGTCGTGAGATGATGAACCGGTAGCGAGCCCGAACGCTCGAGCCAGCCCGATCTAGACGGGAATCCAAGGCAATCGCGCGAGGAGTGTGTGATGACGAAAGCCAACTTGGTGGATGAAGTGATGCGGGTGGGGGATTTGAACCGGAAAGACTCCGAGACCGTGGTGGACATCGTCTTCGAGAGCATCGTGAAATCTCTGCGGGCCGGCGACAAGATCGAAATTCGCGGGTTCGGGAGCTTTCGTAGCCGGCAGCGGAAGGCGCGGGTGGGCCGGAACCCGAAGACGGGGGTGCGTGTGGAGGTCCCGGCCAAAACCGTGCCCTACTTCAAGCCCAGTAAGGAATTGAAAGACCTGGTGAAAGGCGGCGGCGCTGCGTCCCCGCAGGCGGCGGCCGGATCGACCGTGATGTAACCTGGGTCCGCCTCGCACGGCCCGGCTGCGGGGCCCGAGCGAGCCGCCCGCCGCGCCGGCGCCCGCCGAGCCCGAATGGATTACCTCTGGAGCCCGTGGCGGTATCAATATGTAAGCGGCGCGGCTCGACGCGACGTTTGCATCTTTTGTGAAATGGCGGCCGGCGACCCCGGGCGCGACCGGGAACGCCTGGTGCTGCACCGCGGCCGCTTCAACCTGGTGGTCCTCAACCGCTTCCCTTACACGAGCGGCCACGTCATGATTGCCCCCATTCAGCACACGGCGGCCCTGGCTGGCCTGGGTGTGGAGTCTCTGAGCGAGATGATGACGCTGGCCCGCGATCTCGAAGCTGCGCTCCAAGCAGCTTACCGGCCCGACGGCTACAATCTCGGCATGAATCTCGGACGCTCGGCCGGCGCAGGCATCGCCGATCACCTGCACCTGCACGTGCTACCCCGCTGGAACGGCGACACGAATTTTATGACGACCGCCGGAGAGACGCGGGTGCTGCCGGAGGCGCTCGAGACCAGCTACGATAAGCTGGTGGGATTTTTCCGTCTGCCGTCCGCGAAGCCGTGAGGCGCGCTGGGGCCAACCCCAAGGCCCACTCGCGATTCGTGGGCAACGGCCATGAAGCTTCAGCACTCAGCTCCGTTTGAGGCCGGCCGGGCCGAGGAGTTCTTCAACAGTCTTCCCCGCGCGCCCGCCGTGTTCGCTCTCTGGCCCGAGCCCAACCCGGCTCCGCCCACTCAGCCCTACCTGGGCCGCACCCGCAACCTGCGGCATCGCCTCGAGCGCCTGCTGACCCTGCCGCGCCCAGGCTCCCGGCGCTTGAACCTGCGCGAGTTCGCCCGCCGCGTCGATTACCAATGCACCGGTTCGAGCTTCGAGGCTACTTGGGTTGTCTATCAGCTCAACCGCGCACATTACCCGCGCCTCTACCGGCAACGCCTGCGCCTGAAGCCGCCGGCGCTGCTGAAGGTGAACCTGCGCAACCGGTTTCCGCGCTGCTATCCTACGCGGCGGATGGCGCACGACGGGTCGCTATACTACGGCCCTTTTCCTTCGCGGCCGGAGGCCGAGCGCTTTGCCAGTGAGTTTCTCGATCTCTTCAAAGTCCGGCGTTGCGTCGAAGACCTCGAACCCGATCCCGCGCATCCGGGGTGCATTTACTCTCAGATGCGCATGTGCCTGGCACCTTGTTTCGCCGGATGCACGGACACGGAGTATCAACGCGAGCTCGACCGCGCCGTCGCCTTTCTCGACAGCGCGGGACTCTCGCTCGGGCGCGAGCTCGAAGCCGAGCGCGGCCACGCCTCGGAGGCGCTCGACTTTGAGCAGGCAGCGCGCGCTCATCAACGGCTGGAGAGGGTGCACGAAGTGCTGCGGCGGCGGCCGGCGCTCGCCGGGAATGTCGCAGACCTGCACGCGGTGATCGTGGAACGCGGCGCCCAGGCCATGAGCGTGGTGTTCTTCCGCGTCTGCGGCGGGGAATTGTACGGGCCCGCGGCACTCTCACTCGACGAGAAGGTAGCGTCTCCCCTGCCCCTCGACCAGCAGCTTCAGAGCGTGCTTACCGCGCTCGCGCCGGCGGGGATTTCCGCCGCGCGAGCGCTCCCGCCATGGGAACATCTGGCGCTCCTGGCACGCTGGTATTACAGCAGCTTTCGCGAAGGCGAATTCGTACCGCTCAAACGGGCGGCCGAGTTCCCTCATGCGCGTCTCATCCGCATTTGCCGCAAGCTGACCGCAGCTTGACCTTTGGCTCTGCTGCGCGAGGGCGCGGCCGCCAGATCCTTGAGACAAGCTTTCGACCTGCGCCTACAGCGTGCACCCCGCGGAATGCCGTCAAGGCTCAAGCCGCCGGGGAAAATGCTGCCGACGATCCCACCCATTCCATGTTCCGGTTGAAGCTGACATTCATCATCGGGCCGCGGCCCATCCGCAGCAGGAGCGCCACGGCGCGCAGTTCGTCAACCCACAGAAACATCACCCGCACTTCCACCTTGGTCACGCCGCACGGCGTCTCGATGACCGGCGCAAACTCAAGTTTCTCCTGCAGAATATACTCCGAGCGCTTCGGGACTGGAATCGCCGCCAACTGCTCGCGGGTGGGCCCGATCACCACGCCCAGACCGGCGAAAGAGTAGAGAGGCTTCAGGACGAATTGTTCCGGACGATCCGGAAGAGGATTTGCCTCGCTCAGGAAGCGCGTCTCGGGCACATAAGGATGGCGCAGATACGGGAGGGAGAGCTTGCTGATGCGAAAGTACCAGCTCGGGTGATCGGCCCACTCCACTTCGAGTTCGTCGCGCAGATTAAATGGCAGCGGCTTGCCCTTTCGCGCCAGCTCATCGAAGATCATGCGGTTGTATATGCGGCGAATCGGGATCAGCGACCCGCCCCATTCGTAGAAAAGTTGATTCTTCTTCTGGATGACGTCAAAGGCGTTGAGAATCCTGAGCCCGGTAAGCTTCGCCGTCAGGAGGAAATCCGGCAGCGTCTTCTGCTCGTACGGGTCGATCTCGAGCAACACGACGTTTTCCGGATCATGGTTGCCCAGGATTGCGCGCCCCAGCAGCCGGTTGTAATCGCCGACCCCGAGACCCGGAGCGAGGTGCCGCAGGCCCGCGTCCAGCCCGTAGGCCCGGCGATACTCCTCGGCAATCGTTACCTGGTAGGCATAGAGCGAGGGAAATCCTTGTATCTCCACCAGCTTCGGCTGGATATTTCCATCAGAATCGCGAACCAGTCCGAAATCCACTTGGACGAACAGAGGATGCTCCGTCTCGCCCGCAACTCTGAACTCTGCGGGAATGGCGCTCTCCGAGCGGCGCCGGTAGTCGGCGCTCCCGACAAGTTGCCCGATCATCTCGCGCCCGGCCACCGCCATCCGCCCCACAAGATCCCTGGGCAGAAAGCACGGAGTTTCGGAATTGCGAAAGGCGATGGGAGTGCCGCAGGCCCGGTCCAGACCTTCGAGAAAGTCGCGGTATTTCGCAGGCGTGAAGTTCGAATTGAAGCGCTGGCGGAGGTGAGGTATCATCGTGCCGCGTTCCCGAAGTGCGGGGGCCCTGGCCGCCGGACCTGCCGAACACGCTCCGGTGCGGCGATAGCCTATCATGTAGCCGACCGTCTCGCGGAAGCCGGGCCCAGCCGCTCTAATCGAGCGTGAAACGCCCCTGGCGCATAATCTGGCGATCGTCGGCCCAGATGTCGAAATGCGTTCCGACCACGTCGATGTGGGTGGACGAATACCAGTCGGCGCCCGTGTGCTCGCCGTAAGGATTGCCGAAGGCAATGTGGATGCCGGGAATCTTCTCGTCCTGCAGGATCTGACCGATCACATGGTCGAGGGCGATATTCGTCCCGATGGCGAACTCGCCCACGCGATCGCTGTTCTCGTCGGTGTGAGTATAGCGCCAGAACTCGTCTTCAAGCTCACGGTTGGCGCTCGAGGCTTCCATAAGCCGGTTGCCCTGAACGCGGATTGTCAGCGGCGCCCCGTGCAGATCGCCAAACTTTGTGCAGAGATAATCGCCCACCACGCCGTCGATCACGAAAGTGCCGTTCACCTCGCCCGGCGTGGTGAAAACCTCGCCGCCCGGAAGATTGCCCCACTTTTCCGGGCTGATCATGCCGCTGGTCTTGATCCAGCGGTAGGCGGGATTCATCTCAGCCGTCAGGTCCGTACCGGCCGCGGTTCGGGCGCGAATGGTGGCCGCCGAACTCGCGATCTCGCGGACGCGGGCGCTGATCTCATCGACCTTGTGAAAGTCGGCGCGCATCCCTTCCATCATGATCTGCCGGTTGATGTTCACCATGTGAGCGTGGCGGATCCCGCGACGGTTGACCACGTCGGTCATCTGCATGCGCGAGCGCAACTCGTTCCGCTGCGCCCAGGCCGCGAAGATGCTCACTTGACTGGTCTCGAGATCGGCCAGAATCGAGGGTGGCATGTCCGCGAGCGGCCGCGGCGCCAGTTCTTCCAATACCCAGGCCCGGCAGGGGGCGCGGACGGACTGGATCTCCGCGGCGAGACTGGCCGCGATGGGCAGCGAAACCTGGTCCGTAATCAGCGTCACCTTTTCTGACGGTTGCACGCGCAGGCAGACCTGGATGGCGTTGCGCGCTCCGGCGGTAAGCTCAGGATCAAGGGGGGTACCGGCAAGTAGTTTGTTCATAGCCTCTTTCACGATGGGATGGGGAGCTCGGCGGGGCTCGGTTCAAACAACCCCACTTCGGTCTCCTGAATGATGAAGTCCACCACCTTCTTCAGGTCCTGCGTCTCTTCGAATACGCGGAGCTGGCGGTCCGCGCCGGTGCCGTCCCGCAAGATCCGACGGACGTAATTCGTCTCCTCGCGGCAATCAAGCTCATCCACGACGTCGTCGATGAACTCCAGATACTCCTCGGCCAAATCGCGGAAGGGCACCTCGGTCTGCTTGCCGAAGTCGATCAGCTTGCCTTCAATGCCGTAGCGAGCGGCGCGCCACTTGTTTTCCATCAGCAAGGCGCGCCGGTAGAGGCGGAAGCCCTGGTTGGCGGCGTAAAGCTTGTGCAGCTTGGCCACCGTGGCCTGGATCAGCGCGGCCAGCGCGATCGTCTCGTCCACGCGCATGGGAATGTCGCACACCCGGAACTCCAGGGTGTCGAAGAACGGGTGCGGGCGGATGTCCCACCACACTTTCTTGGCGTTGTCGATGCAGTGCGTCTTGATCAAAAGCTGGATGAAGCGCTCGTACTCGCCCCAGCTCGGAAAGTAATCCGGAATATTGGTGCGCGGAAACTTGTCGAACACCTTGCAGCGATACGATTTCAGCCCCGTTTTCATCCCCCACCAGAAAGGCGAGTTGGTGGACAGCGCCAGAATGTGCGGAACAAAGTAACGGGCCGCATTCATCAACTGGATGGCCGTCTCGCGGTCCTCGACGCCAATATGAACGTGCAGGCCGAAGATGAGATTCGCGCGCGCCACCAGTTGCATGTCCTCAACGATCTCCCGGTAGCGCTCGTCAGGGTAGATTTCCTGCTCGCGCCAGTCGGCGAAGGGATGGGTGGCGGCGGCCGCCAGCCGCAGCCCGTGCGCGCGCGCCAGGGTCACCATCTCGCGGCGCAGCTTGAGAACGTGCTGCCGAGCCTCTTTGATGTTGTGGCAAACGCCGGTGCCCACCTCCACCACGGACTGGTGCATCTCCGGCTTGACAAAGTCCTCCTCCAGCAGCGTGCTGCCCTGCTCGAGAATCTGGGTATGGATGTGGGAGCGGAGGTTGCGCGTGTCCGGGTCGATGGTCTGGAATTCTTCCTCAATCCCGATCGTGAGCGACAGGCTCATCGTGTTCTCCCCCCTCCGGCGCCTCTACCCCGCCGCCTGGGCCGCCTGTCCTCCCGAGAGGAAATGCGCCCAGTGGTACTCGCACACCGGCTGCTCTTCGCTCAAAGCCTTGTTGACGGCCAGCTCCGCCACCGCGTTCACGATCCACGCGAAATTCTCGGGTCCCACCGAATGGAAGTCGGCGTCCGGCGCCGGATTGAGGAAATCGATGGCGTAAGGCACGCCGCCCTGGAAGGCCAGCTCCACCGTATTCAGGTCGTAGCCCAGGGCGCGGCACAGCTTTAAACAATCGGCCACGATGCGCTCGTGTTTGGCGGGCTCGATGGGCGGCCCGTTCTTCACGTAGCGATCGTGGTGCGGATTCCGCGGCTCGTAGCGCATCACGTGCACCTTCTCCCGTCCCACCGCGTAGCAGCGAAAGTATTCATCGAATTCGATCGACTGCTGAAGGGTCATGCACAAGTCGCCCGTCTGGTCGTAGGCCGCGAACAGTTCTTCGGGTGAGTGCACCTTGTAAACACTCTTCCACCCGCCGCCGCTGAACGGTTTCAAAAATGCCGGAAAGCCGATGTAATTGAAGACCTCGTCCCAGTTCAGCGGGTAGATCAAATTCCGCATCGACTTGTCAGTGGTCCCGGGCGGATGTTGTTTGTGCGGCAGGATCACCGTGCGCGGCACCGCCACCCCAATCCGCTCCGCCAGGGCGTAGTTGAAGAACTTGTCATCCGCTCCCCACCAGAACGGATTATTGATCACGATGCTGCCGCCGAGCACCGCGTTTTTGAGGTACGCCCGGTAGAAGGGAATGTCGTGCGAGATGCGGTCGATAATCACCCGGTACCCGCTGGGCTCATTCATCCTCACCCCACCGATCTTCAAAAACTCGGCGGTGACCGTGGGTGCCTGCATCTCGTTGATGCGCGCCACCACCGCGCCCGGGAAGGTGTCTTCCATGCCGAAGACAATGCCGACTTTTCGCCTCATAATGCCTCGCTCGTTCGCAACTTGCCCCGCCCGGAGATTTGCCGAAGACGGCCCTTGCAGACGGTCAGTATTATAAACGAAGAACCGGGCGCCAAAGAATCGAAAGTCATCCGGCCGGCCGCTGGACTAAGTAATGCTGCCGCCACACGATGACCCTGCGCCCGCCGTGCACCCGTAGCAGTGGTTGCCGGTGACGATGCGGCGCCGGTGGAGCGACGCGGCGTCGAATCCGGCGATATGCCGAGGCGAGCCCGCGCCGAGCGGCAGCGCGAGCATTTGATTGAAGTCACAGTCATAAAGCGTACCGTCCCAACCCACCGAGATGGTGTAGCGGCACATCACGCCGCCCGCCACAACCGGATTGAAGGCAGCCACCAGCCTCTCCATGTAGGCCTCGTAGTTGCCGGAGCCCTGCAGAAACTCGAGGAACCGGCTGATGGGCATATTGGCGAGGGTATAGAGGTGATTGAACGCTATTCCGTGGCGCCGATCGAGCTGCTGGCGGAATTGCGCCTCCAGGACCTCCTGCGGCGGCGGGAGGCACGCGCCCACCGGATTGTGGACAAGATTCAAGACGAGGCCGGACTCCTCCCGCCCGTAACCGAGCCGGTTCAGCGCCTGCAGCGCGGCGATCGATTTCTCAAACACCCCGCTGCCGCGTTGCGCGTCGGTCTGCGCTGCCAGGAAGTACGGCAGCGAGGCGATAACTTCCACGCGGTGTCGAGCCAGGAATTCCGCGAGATCGGACTGCGCGGGCAGCAGAAGCACGCTCAGGTTGCAGCGATCGATCACGTGGCGGTTGAGGGCCTTCGACTGCTCCACCAGCCAGCGGAAATTGGGGTTCAGCTCCGGCGCGCCGCCCGTGATGTCCACGGTGGGAATGTCCGTTTGCGCGAGGGCTCGGATCGCGAGTTCCGCGGTTTCCCGGCTCATCACCTCCCTGCGGTCGGGCGCCGCATCCACGTGGCAGTGGCTGCAGGTCTGGTTGCAGAGCTTGCCCACATTGATTTGAAACACCGTGATACCCGTCGCGTGGAGGGGATGGAGCCCGGTGCCGCGCATCAGCTCGGCAAAGGGCGGCGTGTGGCCGTCGCCGGCGAGAATCCGGAGCTGCTCCGAAGGCTCGGCCAGAGGGCTGCCACGAGCTTTGAGGCTGAGGGCCATGAATTCAACCACGGATGACTCAATAGAGAGAAACGGGCGGCCCGTGAAAAAGGCGCCCCGCTACTCCTCCAGCTTGTGCTTGTGCTTCTTGGGCCGCTTGTTGTACTCCAGGATCTTCTTGCGCAGGCGTATCGAGTGCGGGGTGACCTCGACGTACTCGTCGTCGGCGATGAATTCGATGGCCTCTTCAAGGGTGAGAGGGCGGAACGGGATCAGGCGGATGGCTTCGTCGGCCACCGAGGCGCGCATGTTCGTCAGCTTTTTCTCCTTCACCGCGTTCACGTCCATGTCGTCCCAGCGCGAGTTCTGCCCGATCACGCTGCCTTCGTACACATCCACGCCCGGGCCCACGAAGAGCTCGCCGCGCTCCTGCAGATTCCAGAGCGCGTAGGCGGTGGTGCGGCCGGAACGGTCCGCAATCAGCGAACCCGTGAGCCGGGAGGGAATGTCGCCTTGCCACGGGGCGTAGCCCTCGAACAGGGTGTTCATTACGGCGGTGCCGCGCGTGGCCTTCAGAATCTCGCCGCGCAGGCCGATGAGTCCGCGGGAGGGAATGGCAAACTCCAGGCGCACGCGGCCGCTCGAGCTCTGGCCCGCGCCGTGGCTGACGATCCGGGTGTTCACGCCTTTGCGCACGCCGATTTCCTGCATCAGCACGCCGACGAACTCCTGGGGCACGTCGATGATGAGCTGCTCCATGGGCTCCTGAACGGCGCCGTCCACGGTGCGCGTGATGATCTCCGGCTTGCCCACCGCCAGCTCGTATCCTTCGCGGCGCATCATCTCGATAAGGATGGCAAGCTGCAGCTCGCCGCGGCCCATTACCTTGAAGGCATCCGTGTTGTCCATCTCCTCCACCCGGATGGAGACGTTGGTGAGCAGCTCTTTTTCGAGGCGCTCCCTCAGGTGGCGGGACGTTACGTACCGGCCTTCGCGGCCCGAAAACGGCGAGGTGTTCACCGTGAACACCATGGAAATGGTGGGCTCGTCGATGGGAATGTGCGGCAGCGGCGCCGGGCGGTCCGGGCTGGTCACAGTTTCGCCGATAGTGATGCCCTCCACCCCGGCGATGGCGACGATGTTGCCCACTTCGGCCGTCTGCAAATCGGTCCGTTCCAAACCCTCGAAGCCGTAAAGCTTGGTGATGCGCGTCTGCTGAAGCGTGCCGTCGAGCTTGCAGATGGCCACTTCGTCGCCGCGGTGCAGGGTGCCGGAGAAGATGCGGCCGAGCGCCAGCCGCCCGTGGTACTCGCTATAGTCGAGGTTGGCCACCAGAAGCTGCAACGGGCCGTCCGGATCGCCGGAGGGCGCGGGTATGGTTTTGAGAATCGCCTCGAAGAGAGGCTGCAGGTTTTCTGAAGCGTCGTCGAGCGAGGTGCGGGCGACGCCGAGCTTGGCGATGGCATACAGAATTGGGAAATCGAGCTGCGTTTCGGCGGCGTCAAGATCGATGAAGAGGTCATAGATCTCGTTCACCACTTCCTGCGGGCGCGCGTCGTTGCGGTCTATTTTGTTGACCACCACAATGGGCGGCAGGTGCGCTTCGAGCGCCTTGCGCAACACGTAGCGCGTCTGCGGCAGAGGGCCTTCGCTCGCGTCCACCAGCAGCAGCACGCCGTCCACCAGCTTCAGGGCACGCTCCACTTCGCCGCCGAAGTCGCTGTGGCCCGGCGTGTCCACAATGTTGATTCGAGTTCCGTGGTAGGTGATGGCGGTGTTCTTGGCGAGGATCGTGATGCCGCGCTCGCGCTCGAGCTCGTTCGAGTCCATCACGCGCTCCACCACGGGCTCGCCTTTCCGGAAGATGCCGCTCTGGCGCAGCATGGCGTCCACCAGCGTCGTCTTGCCGTGGTCGACGTGCGCGATGATCGCGACGTTACGAATCGACGAATTCAACTCACCCTCCGAAGGTACTTGGGGCTCGTTGCGGGAGTCTGATGCCGGTAGATTCCGCTCATCCAGTGTACACGACGACGTCTTGAGTGGCACTCTCGGCAGCGCCGCGGGTGGTGGCGCACGTTTGCCCGTCGGCGACCTTGCGGTGGCTTTGGCTTGACTTTGGAGTTTGCCGGGATTTTCTACAACAGATTCATTCCATGAACGTTAGGCAATTGTTGCTTTTGGCCTGATCGGTTTTGTGTAGAATTTACAAGTCATTGGTTCTACATGTGATTCTGGCTTTCGCAAGACCTGTGGAACTCTTCATCTTATTCATTCTGAACGACATTCCGGCTTAGGCAGATGCGCTGCCATTCTTGTCGATTGCCCCCAATCTGGTACCTGTGAAAACGGATTCTGACCAAGCCCCACTTTGCTGATGAGATCGTTCGGACGAAATGACCAAATGACGAAATATTGGCAGGATTCTGAAGCGCTTTCAATGATGCGCCCTTCTCCCGATTTCAAACGATCAAACCTCTGAGGACCGGCTGGGAGAGTTCGCCGTCGTCTTGGGCAGCAAACTCGAACAGCCCGTCCAACACGGCCTGGCTTTCGCCGGACGCTGGTCCGGCGGCCACCTTTGCTGGCGTGGCGCGCGGCTGGGCTGCACGTGAACCGGTCGAGCCCTGAAGGCCCCACCGAAAAGGCGCTCGACCTCGAACCAACTTTCAACAACTTACGGGCCGTCCCTCAGGCACACCCCCGCACCTGTTTTCAATGACTTAGAGACGAAAACGTGCGCACTAGCCCGCACCTACTTTCAACAACTTAGCGCACTATCCCAAAAACCATAAGTGTCCAATAACTGGACACTTCGGGCCAAAAACGGCCCCTTTTCAGCGATCATACGAGCAGGTTCCTGAACACAAACCCCTCTATTCGGTTTCGTCAGGCTTACCGAATGGCTGACGCCGGCAGATGCTTGGCCGATTGCGAACGTACGAAATCCTAAGCTCAAGTTTGAAGACTCGGGCTGCGTACGGGTGGCCAGCACGGTTGAGGAGGGAGACCGGAGCCAATTGGCGGCTGCGCGCGAACGGTATGAAGTTCCATCAGCCCGGATTCGGTTATCCGTCCAAAAAGTCGAGTACGCATGACGGTTTTTCTGCCAGTTTTGCGCAATGCTAGTCTAAAGCCCGGTTCAGCACAGGCCGGTCTCCCAGTGGGGAGAGTCGAAGCCGCGCGCATACCATCGTCGACTGCGTCATTGGCCGCAGTCGGACGTGCCGACGCAATGGAGAGGTTCGCTGCAGGCTGACACGACGCGAGTTCACAAAGCTAAGCCGCTCGCTCGGACGGGTTGTGCCCAAGTGAACGATAGTCGGGTTGAGAACTTGACTTTGAATCGCCTTCATTTAGAATGCCGCCGGTCAGAAGATCTCGAACAACGGTACGCGATGGGGCTAAGTGATTGCGGCTGATGCGAGGAGACACGCCGGACGGCCGCAGTGTGCAACGGGGCCTCGTCACCCGCCCTGCCCAGAGCCAGCGGCATGAGCGGCCGCCTGGCGGGTGGGGCGTTCCCCGGCGGGACAGACCCACTATGACGTCGTGCATCCAGGTACCCCAAGGGTGCCCGAGTCCTATTTGATCTCTAGAGCAGTGTGAAAGGAAACCCCATGCGCCCGACACAATTCCGTTGTCAAGCGACAGCCCTGGCGCTTGCATGCGCCTTCCTAGGAGGGCCGCTCTCGTCTTCGCCCGCCCCGCTTTTTGGCCAGACCGTCCGGAGATCCGGCGCCCGCCTGGATCGCGGGCTCGCCCAAGCCCGCCTCGCTCTTGACCTTGGTGGAGTTACCAGGCCAGTGATCGATCGAGGCGCCGGCGTTTCCCCTGGGTTGGGCCTGCTGCGGCAAACCGCCGGCGTGCTCATGCTCGGTCCGGGCCCTGCAGGCGTCATCAACAGCCGGGCCGCCCAGTTGTCCCTGGGCGCCCCGATCTTCGGCAGTGTCGGCCGGGGAGCGGACACAGCCAGCCGGCCTCCGTCCTCGCCCGATGTTTGGACCGGCGGCACCGGGAATTGGAGCGTGTCCAGCAACTGGTCCGCGGGCCTGCCCACAAGCTCGAGCGACGTGCAGATCACCAACAGTGGATCGCAGGTTACAGAAGACGTTACCTCGACCATTAATACCCTCTCCCTAAGCTCGGGGAACACTTGGGCGCTCAATAACGGCCTATCACTCACCATCGACGGCAACAGCATCAGTAACTCGGGCGGCATGACGCTAAACTCATCGGGAAATTTCACCATCCTTGAACTGGCGGCGAATGCCACCTTGAGCGGCGGCGGCACGGTTACGATGTCGAACAACGCCCAGAACTACATTGAGGGGGCAGCTACGGCCGACACCCTGACCAACCAGGAGACCATTCAAGGGGCGGGCGTTATCGGCAATAACCGCATGACGCTGATCAACTCGGGGACGATCAACGCCAACCAGTCGGCGGGGATGACGATCAATTCGAACGGCGGGGTGACCAACACCGGGACCATCGAGGCCACGGGAGGGACCCTGCTGCTGTACGGGACGACGGTG
>DATJAQ010000204.1:0-23078 GCA_035516075.1 Terriglobia bacterium
CCATGGAAGGCCGCGGGGGTCGGCGGG
The DNA here is from genome assembly GCA_035516075.1 of Terriglobia bacterium. Lineage (GTDB taxonomy): Bacteria > Acidobacteriota > Terriglobia > UBA7540 > UBA7540 > Gp13-AA77. The sequence continues at coordinate 28 of DATJAQ010000204.1, forward strand.
CGCCGGAGGCAACGTGGTAACGCGTCCGGACAGCCGCGACTCTCCGCACCTGTTCGGGCTGGGACTCAAAGAAATGCTTGGTGACGAGATAACAAGTGATCTGCGGGCTCTGCGCGACCGTGCTGTTGCCGCAGCCCGCCGATCCCGCCATCCGGTGACTTTGGGGCTGGAAAGCAAGGGAATCAGCTACGGGAGCATTACGGCTAACCCGGACGGGACCGTGGATACTTCAGGGGTGGTGGGAGTTGACCCCGACCTCCGCGTCAAGCCCTTCTTCGCGGACGGCAGCTCGTTTTCAATCCGTCAGGTCATTGTGGCCAACCTCCACAACGAAATGGGCCTGGAGGCGTCTGCGGATCCCGACATTCTCAGAGCCAGCCATGGGGGCCGGGTAGTCACGCCGTCGGGCATGGTCCTCGATGGCTCGAAAGACAAAATCCCTCCGCCACCGGCACCTGACCCGGAGAATGGCAACGAGATAGACGCCGCCATCGTTGACCATATGGAGTTTTACCTGCTCAACTACTTTAAGCCCGGCCATTCCGAACAAGACGCCACCACGGAGCACGGCCGGCAGGTGTTCGACAAGATCGGGTGCGGCTCCTGCCACCTTGCCGATCTCGCCGTCAATCACGACCGGCGCGTCGCTGACGTGGAAACGAAGTATGACACTGTCCACGGCATCTTCAACACCCTGTTCGCCACCGCCACCACACTCTACTATACGAAGAACGATGGCACGGGCGAGCCCCCGCTGAAGCTGCCTTTAGGCGGACCGTTCCTGGTGAAAGATATCTACACCGATTTCAAGCGTCACGACCTGGGAACGAATTTCTATGAGCGCAATTGGGATGGAACCCTACAAACCACCTTCCTCACCCGGCCCCTTTGGGGTGTAGGCTCAACTGGCCCCTACGGCCACGACGGGCGCAGCATGACGCTTAACGATGTGATTCTGCGCCACGGAGGAGAAGCCCAAGCGTCCACGAACGCCTTTGTAGGACTGCCGGCCGATGAGCGGAACGCGCTGATGGCGTTCCTGAATTCCCTTATCCTGTTCCCGCCCGACGATACGGCCTCGAACCTGGATCCGGGCGATCCCACGCAGCAGTATTTCCCGCAGTTCGGCCACGGGAGCATCAAGCTCACGGTGCTGTTCAACGATCCCACAGATGTGGAGTGAAATGGCCCCAGCCAGGATGATTGCGCCGGGCGGTAGGGAGAAACCATGAAAACACTCAAATCGAGGGTGGCAATCTAGCCGCAGATGCGAAGACCGGAAAGGCACCATCGGTCTGTTTTCAGCAGGGCTGCTGCTCGCGATCTTCGGCATGCTACCGGCTGAAGCGGGCCAGAAACCTCCGCAGGCAGGGGCGTCGCATGCCACACTTCCTCCGCCCATCTGTGCGAATTGCGGCGCCGCCGGCCCAGTAGCCTTCACGGTGCGCAGCTATCAAGGGCGAATGCGCTGCCTGGACTACACACCCGAGAAGGCCGGTTCGCCGGTCTTTATCAACGACTGTCGGGTGGCGCATCCGGTCGTGGTCGAAGAGCTCACCGACGGCGAGCACACTGTTGGCTTACATGCCGGCAGCAAAGTGATCGGAATTCCTTACTCAGTGGTCGTTTCGCAAGCCGGAGCGCCGCCTTCTACCACGAAGGAGATTCCACTTCAACTCCTGACTCCAGGAAATACGACGCTCTCTGGAAACCACTTTTTCACGCTGGACGGTGACAGCATCATTCTTACGTCAGACCATGACTTCGTAGCCAAAATACAAAACGCGCGCGGCGCCGTTGGAACACCGGTCGTGCTGGGATGGCGCACCCTAGCGGATAACGAATTCTGGGATTTCGTCGCCACCGACGGCTCCGACCGCGACCCAACGAGCGGGTTCGTGCGCATTGGCTATCCGGGGGACCCCGGGTGCAGTGACGCAGACCTCTGCATCAAGCGCCTGTACAGCGTCGTCTCTGCGGCGGGGCCAGGCACGGTCATCAGGCTTGGCAGGACCTTGACCGTCGGGGGCGAGCCATCTTTAGATCTCGGGACCGGGGTGACGATTCGCGGGGATCGGCGGGGCAGGCTTTTAGGTGCAGAACTCTACACAAACTTTGACGGCGCCGGCAAGCCGACCCAGCAGGACTTCGTCGTGCACAACGGCGTCGCCCCGACGGGCTTTCAAACCGGAGAAAGCGGCACGTACACCGTGAGCTCCAACTGCACGGGAAGCGCCGTGATCAATTTCCCATCCGGTCCACCGATCAACCTGATGTTTGTTTTGACCAAGATAACCACGACCAACCAGGCAAATGAGATTCACACCGTGGTAGCCAATTCGGGAGTCAACATCACCAGCATCGGCAGCCAGATCAACTGGGCTTTCTAGAGCGGTTGTCGCGGGGCCGCGGGGCAAGGGGACGCAAACAGGTTGAATGGCACTACCCCGGCGATGCTCACGTCGCGCCTGTAGGCGCGCACTGCGGCCCTTTCCTCCGCGTGCATTCCGCGTTCGGCCGTCCCATGGCAGCAGGGCGCGGTCGATCGCTAAGGTGATTGTTGTAACCTGCCCCAGACTCTTCAACGCCTCTGGAGCCATGGGCCGGCGAATGGGCCAAGTGGCACACTCGGGGCGGAACCGAAAGCTGCAGGAAATTCACACGGGCAGTTATCCGGGTCACCGAGCTCGTACCCGTCCCCGCCGGATGACAGCGTACTCGGAGGTTGGGCCGTCGCCCGCCAGTTGTCCAGCGCCCGACCCGTCGCACCCCTCTACCGGAGCCTGCCAGGCCGTAACACCTCCGGGGCTTTCAAGAATCGCAGTTTGGCAGGTTTCAAAACCAATTCTCAGCGTAACGTCGCTGATCCCTGTCGTGGCGCTGCCCCAGCGCCGGTATTCGCCGCTGAGAACTCCGGCGCTACCGCGACCACCGTCACTGCAATAATGTAATCCTCAGCAATCCACACGAACGCGATTTGACTTGCGTTTTCACCAGGGAAGGAGAAAACTACACCTCTCGGCGATTGGGCATCGCGCCGCTCGGGCGCGATGAAGTCACAGATCAACGGAGGAGTGTGACGATGAGGAGCGCATCGCTTGCCGCCATTCTCGCCGTTGCGACGATCGCAAGTGTCGTCGACGCCGCAACGGCTCAGGACTTGGTTCAGACCGGAGCGGATTCCCGTTCCGCCGGATCGATTGCCGTTACTCTGCTCGATCCAGTGCCGGATCTGCTGAGCGGCTCGGCGGTAACCACCGACTACAACACGCTCGCGACCGCAGGCCGGCCCGTGCAAGGTGTAGACGCCGACGGTGTCACCGAACTGGTGCTGCGCTGGCCGGCGACGTCGGTGGGCGTGCAGTATGCGGTGACGCTCTTCAACGACCAAGGCAAGCAGAGCAATTCTCCGAACAACGACGGCGCACTGGCGCCCGTCGGCAGCACCAGTTTTACCAAGAGCAGGCTTGCCGCGATTTCGGTGAACACGAGCGCAGGCCCGATGGCCTTTGTGCTCTATCGCGCTCCCATCGACTTCCCGCGTCCCGGCGGCAGGGATTCGGCCTCGATCAAGCGCGCGGTATCGATCAAGGTCCAGCAAAGCACCAACTCCTCCACAACCGGGGTCAGCATCCTGCGCCCCCCTGTCATGCTGGTACACGGCCTCTGGGGCGAGCCTGCGGACTGGGACAGCTTCACGCCCTTCATCACGGACGCCCGGTTCGCGGAGTTTCGCGCCGACTATTCCGCCAGCATTTCGTCGGAGTTGACTTCGTACACGCCTTCCTATCCATCCGGCGATCAGGCAACGATTCAGGCCCTGGCCACCGCCGCCTCTCTCGGATTTTCGTACAACGCGCCCACCGCGCTGGATGAGATGGCGAGCGCCATCACAGAGTTCGACGATGGAACCAATCCGGCCGGCATTCCGGTGGCGGGCGTGCAGATGGATCTCGTCGGACACAGCATGGGCGGCGACGTGTCGCGCTGGCTCCCGCAGGAGTCGAACTTTCTTTCCGACGATACTTTCGCGCAGGGCAGCGTCCACAAGGTGATTACCATCGGAACGCCGCACCTCGGCACGCCGCTGGCGATTGACATGCTCAACGACAGCAATTCCTGCGTGCGCACAACGCTCGCTTTGGACGGCGACATCACCTTCGATACGGCGGTCGTGGGCGGTGACAACGCGACGGGCGCGATGAACGATCTTCAGGGCGACGGTTTCGGCGGATCGCTGAGCAACGCGCTCACCACGCTCTCGCAGCCGAGTCCGCATCCGCTGCCCTTCGCGTTGGTCTATGGATTGGTGTCGCAGAGCCAGTTGAACGGACTGAACACGTCGTGGGACGCTTTTCTCCTGCGTCTGCTCTGCTCCGGCGATCCGCTGGCCGGCTCGCTCACGTCCACGGGTTGGCCGCAGGTTTTCGGACAGTCGAGCGATGCCATCGTGCCGGAAATCAGCGAAGTGAACAGCCTGTCGAACGGCGTGCAGATCAACGGCGTCGTGCACTCCACCGCCATCTTCGTGCTCGGCTTTGGGCCGCCTGCCGAGTTGCAGCAAGCCAGCGGGATTCCGGCCAAGGTTGTAAACCTTCTGAATACTCCGGTGACGAGCGGTACGTATGCCCATTTCTAGAGCCTTGACAGGCGCCTGCGCGCTGGCTGTTGCCGTTGTGATGCTGGCCGGCGTGGCTGCGCGTGCGGCAAATTCGTCTGCCGGGCCGGAACCGGTGTTGCGCATCGTTGCGCCTGCCGATCGCGCGCGCGTCGCGCCGGGCAGTCGCGTCAACGTGCGAGTGGAAGCCGCGCCGGGCCAGGTAGTCTCCACGGTAGCCGTGGCGGCCGGCCGGCCGATCGGCACCACTCTATTCCGTGGCGCCCTACCCGCCACCATTCCGGTTGAGATTCCCGCCTCGGCGCCTTCCGGCCTCTACCATCTCACGGCGCTGGCGCGCGACGCGTCCGGCCAGCTTGTCTCGTCCGCTTCCGTCACGCTCGACGTGGAACGGAATCTCCCGCCGCAAAGCCTGCGCCTGGAACCCGCCGGCCTGAATTTCCGCGCTATCGGCGAGACTCTCCCGCTGCGGGCCTCGGGCATATTCGCCGGGAGCGTTCGCGCCGAGATTACGCGCTCGCCCGACGTGGAGTACAGTGCGCTCGACCCGCGGGTGGCGACGGTGAACGCGCAGGGCCAGGTGACGGCGGAGGGTCCGGGCTCCACCGAGGTTATGGCCGCCTACCACGGCGGACCTTCGGCGTCGGTTGAGGTGCGCGTGTCGGCGCCCGCCGCCATGATCGCGCCTGCCAGCCTCCGCTTTGACCCGCAGCCGGTCGGCTCGTCGAGCTCGGGCCGCACCGTCACGGTCACTAATCGCAGCAGCGAGCCCCTGGAGATCACCGCGGTAAGAGCGGGCGGCGATTTCGTCATTAACGAGGATTGTCTTCACTCCTCTCCTGTCCCTGCCGGCGGGACCTGCTACATCACCGTAACCTTCGCGCCCTCCACGTCCGGGCCGCGTGCCGGAACCGTGACGATCAGTACGCGCACGACCACGGCTTCCACCGTGGTGCATCTGGAAGGCGAAGGCAAATCGGCGCCGTAGCTGTGTTCGGGCGCGAACGCTTCTGGCCAGCGCCGGACGCCCTCCGAACCCCTGCCCCGCGCACAAATCCTGCAATTCCAGCGCTCGAAACTGGCGGGACCTGTGCTTTAACCTGGCAGTGACGTTCTCTGGAGCGAGCGCTGTGTCTGACGTTCGTTACGCCGCGCGCCGCCGCTGACCGCATACCCTACAACTCCTGTAAGGCCGGCCATACGTCCCGCAGTGCGAGAACGCCGCCCGTGCCGATTCCCCGCGATCAACGGCGAAGCGCAGACCGAAGTGGCCCGACTCCCGGATTGCTTTCGGGCAGCCGGCAGGCGGTGGAGTGATGGTTTTCGCGAACCCTCAGTGGCACGACTCGGCGAGACGTGAGGCTTGGCCAATCACCTGGCTTTTCCGAGCCGCCTCCCCAACCCAGCTCACCCTTGGAATACGACGTGCCGTCCGGGCGATGCCAGCTCGATAGCCCCTCTGGAAAAGCGCAGTCGGCGCCATCGGTGGGTGCGCTCCGAGGCCGGGCGGCCCCAGGGGCCTCCCACCGGCACTCGCAGGTCTCCCCGGTTGCAATCTCAAAGGCGCCCGGTTCCCGGCCACCGGATCTAGACCAGGGTGTGTCCGCGGATTTGGTTGTATGGTGCCTCAAAAAGGGCCTTTTTTGAGCAAATTCGTCCAGATTTTGGACACTTTTAGATTTTTGCAACATTCTGTAAGTCATTGAAAGTACGTGCAGGCCGGAACCTCCCATTTTCGTCCGTAAGTTGTTGAAAGTTCGTTCGAGGTGGCGGGGGAGTAGCAGCCACAAGTCAGAAGTCAGAAGCGCTTGCTGGCCAACTTCGGGCGCCGCACAAGGGGTGTGGGCAAGGCCGAAAAGTCATCGAGTGTGTCAGGAAATGTGTTTGTTTGAAGCCGAAAAAAGGGCTGTTTTTGGCCTGAAATTCCAGATTCTGTACACTTTTCATTTTGGGGCGAGTACTTTGGGTGGTCGGGAGTCTGCCGAGGAAAAAGGGTGGATTCGTGTCTGTAAGTTGTTGAAAACACGTTCAGCGAAGGGTGCGGGGCGGAGGCGCTAAGTCCTTTAGATTTGAGCTTGGCTCTTCGCGCTCTTTGGGGCGAAATCGCGCCCCGGTCCGCCTAAACCCGCGGCTAAAACCCGCGCGATTTCAGAAACTCGCGCGCCACCTGGCGCACGTCCTCGTGCCTACCGTCCACCGCGTAGTTCAGGCGCCGCATGTCGTCGTCGGAGATTTTGCCGGCGAGTTGCTCGAGCGCCTTCAGCACCTCAGGATGGCGCCGCACCGTATCTTCGCGCACGATGGGCACGGCCTGATAGGGGGGGAAGTAGTGCCGGTCGTCGTCGAGCACAACGAGGTCAAGGGCTGAAATAAGCCCGTCGGTGGAGTTGCCGGCTACCAGATCCACCTGGTGGCTGGTGAGCGCGCGGTAGAGCAGCCCCAGGTCCATGATGCGGGGCTCAGCGCCGAAGCTGAGCCCGTACGCTTTCACCAGGCCGTGGTAGCCGTCGGGCCGTTCCATAAACTCGTAGCCGAAGCCGGGGCGCCACTGGGGCGTGTAACGCGCCGCCTCCGAAAGGGTCTTCAGGCCCAGGCGGCGCGCGTCGTCCCCGCGCACCACGATGGCGAAGGTGTTGTTGAAGCCGAGCGGCGGGCCCACCACCAAGTGAAAACGCGCGGCGTAGGCCGCCTTCACGCGCCCGTAAACCTGGGCGGCGTCGCTGGCCGAGGGTTCCTTCAGGACGGCGGTAAGGGCCGTGCCGGTGTACTCCGGATAAACGTCGATGCGCCCCGCCAGGATGGCCTGCTGGCAGATGTAGGTGCCGGCCAGATAGAAGCGGCGCTCCACGGGCAGGCCCGTGCGGGCTTCAATCTGCTGCGCGATGATTTCGCCCAGCACGACCTGTTCGGTGAAGTTCTTGGAGCCCACCACAATGCGGTCGCGGCGCGGGGGGCCGCAGGCCTGGAAGGCCGTGAGCGCGAGCAAGGCTAGCGCGGCCGTAATGCACCTTGCGATTTGGAATGCCCGGCAGCTCATTGCCCCGATTAAGTACCGCGCGCGCCTCCGCCTGGCACTTCGTTGCGCAAATTCCCCTCATAAAGTTTGGCGGCCAAAGGGCGGGGTTTCAACCCCGCCGTTCGCGGAGGCAATCTCGAGGGGCCTTTAGGCCCTGAAGCGAGCTCGCTTCAGGGGCTAAAGCCCCAATCTCTATCGACGCGGCTGCGGCGGGGCTGAAGCCCCGCCCTTCCCGCGGCTGAAGCTCCGCCCTTCCCGCGGCGTCAGGCGACAGAACATTGAGCTCTGCCATCAGGCGCCTACGCCGCGAGGGCCCGCGGCCGCAAGCTCCGTTCGGCCAGGCCGAGGATGAAGTCCGCCCCGAGCGCCAGCAAGGCCGCGGGAATGGCGCCGGCCAGAATCAGATTGTTGTTCACCATGGCGAGGCCGCGGAAAATGTATTCTCCGAGGCCCCCCGCGCCGATGGCGGCCGCGATGGTGGCCACGCCCACCGAGATCACCGTGGCCACCCGGACGCCGGCCACGATCACGCCCAGGGCCAGGGGCAGTTGCACCTGAAGAAGAAGCTGGCGGTCCGTCAGCCCCATGCCGCGGCCCGCCTCCACCACGGCGCGATCGACGCTCACGATGCCGGTGTAGGTGTTACGGATGATGGGCAGCAGCGCGTAGAGGGCGAGCGCCAGGATGGCCAGGCGGTCCGCGCGCTCGCCGAGCCAGGGCACCGGCAGGAGCAGGCCGAAAAGCGCGAGGCTGGGGATGGTCTCAATGATGTTCGCCCCGCCCAGCACGGGCTTTTCGAGGCGCGGCCGCCGCGCCAGCAGAATGCCCGTCGGGATGCCAACGGCCACCGCCAGCAGGGTGGAGACGCCCACCAGCCACAGGTGTTCGAGTGTCAAGTCTAAAACCTCGGTGTGATTGCTTACCAAGAATCGAATGAGACTCACAGCGGCCTCCTGCGTATTCGAGCGTGCCTCGCGGCGGCGCGATGCCGGTTCAGGGTCTGCGGCCTGCCAGCCCTTCCTGAATCGAGCGGCGGGCCAGCGGGTGAAGGGCTATCGGCCCTCAACCCCGCGACGGAATCGCGGCCCGAAACGCCGAGCGATAGGCCACGGCGGCCGGGTCGGCAGTGTGGAGAAATTCGTCGGGCGTATAGACGCCGGCGAGCCGTCCGGCCTCAAACAGACCGATGCGCGAAGCCAGGAACAGGGCTTCGCTGAGGTCGTGGGTGACGAACACCACCGTCTTGCCGAGCTGCTCTTCGAGGGCGCGAAACTCGCGCTGCAATTCGGCGCGGGTGATGGGGTCGAGCGCGCCAAAGGGCTCGTCCATGAGGAGGATGGGCGGGTCGGCCGCGAGCGCGCGCGCCACACCCACGCGCTGCCTCTGCCCGCCGGAGAGCTCGCCCGGATAGCGGCTGGCGAAGGCAGAGTCAAGCCCGACGAGGCGCAGCAGGGCCGCGACGCGCTCGCGAATACGCTGGCGGGGCCAGCCTTCCACCGACGGCACCAGCGCGATGTTGCGCTCCACCGTGAAGTGCGGGAACAGGCCCACCTCCTGAATGACGTATCCGATGCCGCGGCGCAGGCGGATGGGGTCCCAGTCGGTGGTGGGCCGGCCCTCCACCAGCACTTCGCCTGCGCTCGGCTCCAGCAAGCGATTGATGAGCTTGAGCGTGGTGGTCTTGCCCGAGCCGCTGCGGCCGAGGAGAACCAGGGTTTCGCCGCGCCGCACTGCCAGGCTCAAGCCCGTAATTAGGCTGTGCCCGTTGATCGTAAAGTCGACCTGGCGGAATTCGATCACGTCCGGATTCGGGCGGGGGGGTGTCATGGCCGCGCGGCGATGCGCTTTCGAAGTTTATCGCACGCGCGTCGTTCCAGGGGCGCGAATCCATTGGGCACGCTAGGGCGCCGGAAGCGTATCGCCAGCGCAACACTCAGGCACGCGCGTTCCTGCTGCGGTCTCAACCCGCCGGCCCAACACCGATGCGCGCTGTAACGCAAGGTTTACACTGCCGTCATTTTCTTTTAATAACCTTGAGATACGCTGAGAGTGACGAACCGCCTTGCGGCGGGTCGCAGGGGGGGGCGGGCGGAGATCGAGCCATCGCCGCGGGATCCTATCCTTCCGCGGCCGAGCGGATACGAGCCGAGCAGAGAGTCGAGCGCCGCTGAGAGTCATGAAGCAGTCCGAGGATGAGCCCATGATGCCTGTGACCCCGGCACGCCCCGACGTGTTGTCGTTTCCGGGCCGTTCCGCAGAGGGGGAGCGGTATAATTCACCTGTGGCAGTGCGCATCGCTATCATCGAAGACGAAAAAGATATCGTCGAACTGGTGCGCTACAACCTTCGAAAAGAGGGACTGGAGGTTGTCGGCTTCGGCCGGGGCCGGGAAGGACTCGACTACATCCGGCGGAACCCGGTGGACCTCGTGCTGCTCGACGTCCTGCTGCCGGACCTCGACGGTTTCGAGATCTGCCGCGCCCTGAGGGCGGACGACCGCTCCCGCACCTTGCCGGTGATCTTCCTGACCGCCAAAGGAGCTGAAGTCGACCGCGTGGTGGGGCTTGAAATCGGCGCCGACGACTACGTGGTGAAGCCTTTCTCGCCGCGCGAACTCGTGGCGCGGGTCAAAGCTGTCCTGCGCCGCAAGGCGGCGCCCTCCGAGGCCGCGGAGGTGGCGGAAGGGGGCGAAGTGCGGCTGGACGCCTCCACCCGCGAAGTGGTGGTGCGGGGGCGGACCGTCGACCTGAGCGCGCTCGAGTTTAAGCTGCTGCACTTTTTGGTGTCGCATCCGCGCCGCATCTTCAGCCGCGATCGTCTGCTGGACGGAGTCTGGGGCCGCGACCGCTTTGTGACACCCCGCACCGTGGATGTGCATATCCGGCGTTTGAGAGCTAAAATCGAGGCCGATCCGGAGAACCCTCGTTACCTGCAAACGGTGAGGGGCTCCGGCTACCGCTTTTTGCCGCAACCGGAGGCGGGAGAAGTGTAAGGGAATCCCGGCCATGCGCCGGCGCCGCCGTGCGGCCTCGTCCTGAAATGACGTTTCGCAGCCTCATCTTTCGCAAGTTCATCCTGATCACATTCCTGCTGACGGCCGTCACCCTGGCCCTGGGCTATGCCGAGCCTACGCGGCGGCAATTTTTCGAGGCCGCCCTGGCCGCGGCCCTGCTAACGCTGCTGGTGGCTTTCGTCATCTCCCGCGCGCTCTCCCGCCGGATCGCCCGCCTGCGCGCCTTCGCGGAGGATGGGGTGGACCCCCAGGGCCTGGAAACCCCGCTCGAGGAGAATTCCGACGACGAGCTCGGCCTTCTGGCACGCTCGCTCGCCGGTATGGCGGCGCGCCTGGGCGGCCTGGTGCAGCGCGCCCACCTGGAGTCCGCCCAGCGCGAGGCCATTCTGGCCACCATGGTCGAGGGCGTGCTTGCCGTGGACGAGAAGCTCCGCATCACCTTTCTCAACGGCTCGTTCGCGCGGGCCGTCGGCATCCAGGCGCCCATCGCCCACCGGACGCCCCTGGCCGAGGTGGTCCGCGACCCGGCCTTGCGGGAGCTGCTCGGTGAAGCCCTGCGCCAAGCCGAACCCCAGGAGCGCCGCCTCGCCCTCGTGCTGGCAGGCGAGGAGCGCATTTTCGAGGCCCAAACGGCGCCGCTCGCCTCGCCCTCGGGCCGCGGCGCCATTGCGGTGCTGTACGACATTACCCACCTCGAGCGCCTGGAGCGGGTGCGCCGCGACTTCGTGGCCAACGTCTCCCACGAGCTGCGCACGCCGCTCACCGCCATCCGAGGCTACGCCGAGACCCTGCTGGAGGGCGGCCTGGAGGACGCGGAGAACAGCCGGCACTTCGTTGAAATCATCAAGGCCCACGCCATTCGCCTCGGCAACATCACCTCGGACCTGTTGACCCTCTCGGAGCTCGAATCCGGCCGCAACGGAGGTCAGCCGGAGCGCGTCTCGATCGAGGCCGCGGTCGATTCCTCGCTGCGCACAGTGAGCTCGGCGGCGCGCTTGGCGGGCGTGCGCCTGGTACGCGGCGGGGTGGGCGAGGCGGACGTGCTCGGCAACCGGACCCACCTCGAACAGGTACTGGTGAACCTGCTCGACAACGGAGTCAAGTTCAACCGGCCCGACGGCGAAGTGCGCATCGAAGCCTGCTCCGCACCGAACGGCTACGTGACCATCGTGGTGGAAGACAGCGGCATCGGGATTCCCTCCGAGCATCTCGCGCGCATCTTCGAACGCTTCTACCGGGTGGATAAGGCGCGCTCCCGCGAAGCCGGCGGCACGGGGCTCGGCCTTTCCATCGTGAAGCACATCGTGGAGCGCATGAGCGGCACCGTCACGGTGGAGAGCAACCTGGGCCGCGGATCGAAATTCACCGTCACCCTTCCCGCCTGCAAGTAGACGCAGAAACGGCCGAAGAGAGGCCGCCGCAGGGGCAACGCGCCGGAGGTGCGGCGGTTTCATGGCGGGCCGCTCGCGGCGTACGATACGCCTCGAAGCCTGTCAACGGAACGAATTTAGCCTTTAGGGATTTGTCTTTTCCCTCCCCTGATTTTCTCCTCGCAAGACTGCAACACGCTAAGTCCAACATAAACCGGCGGGATTAAGCCTTAGTTAATGGCCGCGCGACGTACAAAACGCACGGCGGCATGGCACGTATCGTGCTCCATTGAGAATCTTGCCGTCGTTCCGCCCAATCGCGCGGTGGCGGCCAGAGACTCTTTCGTGGAGGTTATGGGCGTGAAAAAATATTGGGTAATTTTGCTTACGGCGGCGATGGTTTTCACCGTCGCGCCGGCTTTCGCTGACTCGATCTCGGGATCGATCGGCGCCGGATGGCAGAGCTGGAACACCGGCCAATTGAACGGTAGCGGGTCGCCGTACTGGAACAACAGTTCCTGGGACGGCCCGAACTACAACATCGGCAATTGCCTGACGGCCAGCGGTGGCTGCACCCAACTGGGCGCTGGCGCACCTGGAGCCCTTCCTTACTGGGGCCAGGCAAACGGTTCCGCGGACCAGAACTTTTCGTTCACCTCCAGCGGCGCCTCTAGCGGCACGGTGGAACTCACGGTGGCCGGCAACGCAGGAGTGAACGTGTTTGGCTGGTACGACACCACCGACCCTGGCGTGCTGCATCCGCTCTTCTCGGGAGCCCTTCCCGGAACGACGCTGATGTTCGACCCCTCGCCCAGCTACGGTTTCTATCTCAGCGATCCCGCCGTGCAGGACATCTGGTTCACCGAGTCGTCGCTGAACGGAGACGGCGAGACGAGGGACCAGCACTTCGCGGCCTTTGAGGGGCCTGGATCTTCCGGCTTCTGGATCGGCGGAGAAGACCTGCCGTTTAGCAATTCGGATAAGGATTTTCAGGACATCATCGTGAACGTCACGCCGGTCTCGGCCACTCCCGAGCCCGCATCTCTGGCTCTCGTTGGGACTGCCCTGATCGGACTGGGAGCAGTGCTGCGTCGGCGCCTGAACGCCCACCGCTAAGCTTTCGGGCTGGCTGGTTCAGACCCCTGCTTCCCGGGTCTGCACCACGAGATTGGCTTCGCATTGCCGGTGGCCCATACATCGCCTTCGATGTATGCGCCACCGCTCCCAGGCTGTCCGCCACCGTCATGGGGCTGGCCGGCACGGATCGCACTGTTGCGATGCGCCCCGAAGGGAACTCCAGCCCGGACTGCCTGAGGCGCTTCGCTCCCTCGCCTACTCCCGCACCGGCTCTCGCCAGGCGAGCGTGGTGAAGGTTCGACTGCGACCCAGAAACTCCGTCAGCACCGCTTCCGTCAAAGCCGGCAGCACGGCGCTCTGCTCCCGCACCAGTCAAGGCGGGTTGCTGACACCCTGCAGGCCTTGCCTTCCCCGGCTCGACGCGACCTATACTCCCCGGCCGTTCTTCGCTCCGCAGACATGCTTTCAACTCACCGGTGGCGGCTGAGGCTCAAGTCCCCGGCGCATCGGATCGCGCCGATGTCACGGCCCGCCGGGCTTCTCTTCGAACTGGGCACGGGAAATCCTACGATCCGGCCTCTTCTGCTCTCAAATTCCACGCCGTCGAGGAACCTCAGAATACGGCTGGCCCGCAGGAGCGATGAAGCGGAAGGTTGGAGAAGTGGGGGGCAGGTTCACCGATATCGAGCCGCAAAGCGCGGCGCGGCTCCCGGTTCGTCCGAGCTGGCTCGCATTCGGGCGCGGTTGCATCGTTAAGCCGCTGCCTGGGGCTGCTTTAGGGGCGCAGGAGGAGGCCGCCGCCGGTGCGTCAATGCGGCTTCTAACCTAGAATTCATTTCAGCTTCACACTTCTGTAACACTGGCTGGCCAACATTGACTGGCGGAGGATAAAACAACAATGAGCGAATCGCGATTTGCAAAGTACCTGAGCTTGATTGCTTGTGTCGGTCTGCTGTGGGCGGCAGCTCTCCTCGGCCCTAATCAGGGCCTCACCAACGCGGCGCCCGCGCCTGTTCCGGCCCCTACACTAATAAATGGTGCGGGCGCCACCTTCCCTTACCCGATCTATTCGAAGTGGTTCTCCGAGTACCACAAGCTGCATCCCGAGATCGAATTCAACTATCAATCCATCGGCTCGGGCGGCGGCATCCGGCAAACGATTGACAAGACGGTGGACTTCGGCGCTTCAGACGGTCCCATGACCGATCAGCAGCTCGCCGAAGCCAAGCAGAAACTGGGCTACGACATACTGCACTTCCCCACGGTTCTCGGGGCGGACGTGCCCACCTACAACATTCCGGGGGTAAACGTGGCGCTCAAATTTACCCCGGAGTCGATCTCGAACATCTTTCTGGGGAAAATCACGAAGTGGAACGATCCCGCCATCACGGGCTCGAATCCCGGAGTGAACCTTCCCCCAAACGATATTGTGGTCGTCCATCGCTCGGACGGCAGCGGCACCACCTACATCTGGACGGACTACCTATCCAAGGTCAATCCGGAGTGGAAGTCCAAGGTAGGCTTCAGCACCTCCGTCAACTGGCCGGTGGGCTTGGGCGGCAAGGGGAACGAGGGCGTGGCGGGGCTCGTGAAGCAGACGCCCGACTCCATCGGGTACGTGGAGTTGATTTACGCCATCCAGACCAACCTCTCCTACGGGATTCTGCAGAACAAGGCCGGAAAGTTCATCAAGGCCGATCTGGCTTCGGTCACCGCTGCTGCTGCCACCGCAACGATGCCGCCAGATTTTCGCGTCTCGATCACGGATGCGCCGGGTGCGGACGCTTACCCCGTCTCCAGCTTCACCTGGCTTCTCATTCCGAGCCACATTGAAGACACGGGCAAGCGTGCTGACATCAAAGCCTTCCTGAAGTGGATGATGACCGACGCCCAGCAATACAATGAGGGCCTGGACTACGCGAAACTCCCCAAGGCTGTGGTGACGAAAGAAATGAAGCAGATCGCGCGCGTTCAGTAGGGCCGGTCGGGCTCTGTCCCAGGGATCAGTTGCTCCAACCGTGCGCGTTGGCGGCCCGGGCGTCCTGACCCGCATCAGGACGCCCGCGGCCTTGTATACTGTGGGGGGCTTGCGGCGCGTGAAGCAGTTTCCCGCTTAACGCCGAACTCTATCCGCGGCGGGCTCCAAGCGAATTATGGCTGCTTCAAACACCGAGGCAACGGGTGGACTTCGGGTGGCGCCGGGCGGCCGCTGGCGGTGGCTCGGCGGCACGCGTGGAGTAGACGCCATCGCGTGGCTGGTGACGCTGGTCGCAGCGCTCAGCGTGTTATTCGTGACGGTGTGGTTGGTGGTCGAGCTGTGGCATCGCTCGGCACTCCCCCGGCACGCGTTCGGCTTCCGATTCCTGCTGGACAGCGTCTGGGATCCGGTTTTCGGCCATTTTGGCGCCTTGCCCTTTGCATACGGCACCTTGGTGACCTCGGCCGTGGCCATGCTCATCGCGGTGCCTCTCGGCGTAGGGGCGGCGATCTTCCTGGCCGAGCTCGCCCCGCGCGGACTCTCCGACACCCTAACCTTCCTCATCGAGCTGTTGGCAGCGGTGCCCAGCGTCGTGCTCGGTTTGGTTGGCATTTTCGTGGTGGTGCCGTGGGTGCGGACGTCTCTCGGCCCGGTTCTGAAGGACCTCTTCGGCTTCACGCCGCTGTTTCAGGGGCCCATCTACGGTGTCGGCTTTCTGACGGCCGGCTTGGTGCTGGCGATCATGGTGCTGCCCTTCATCGTGTCGATCTCGCGCGAGGTCCTGTTGAGCGTGCCCGTGGAGTTACGCGAAGCCGCTCTGGCGATGGGCTCCACCAAATGGGAGTCCACCTGGAAAGTGGTGGTGCCGACTGCAGGTACGGGCATCCTGGGGTCGATCTTTCTGGGTCTGGCGCGCGCGCTCGGCGAGACGATGGCCGTGACAATGGTCATCGGCGGCACCCCGCAGATCGCTGCCTCGCTCTTTGCGCCCGGATATTCCATTGCCGCCGTGATCGCCGATCAGTTCAGCGAGGCGACCGGCGATCTCTTCCGGCAGTCTCTGATTGAGCTGGGCCTGGTGCTGTTCGGAATTACCGTCCTGCTACACGCCGTGGCCCGGCTGCTAGTGCACTACACCACCCGCAAGGCCCGAGGTGCGGCATGAACCGGCTCACTTGGCGGAAGACGGTTAACTTGACCATGTCCGCCGTGACGGCGCTCTGCGCCCTGGTGGCAGTTGCCCCGTTGCTCTTTGTACTGGGTCTCTTGGTTGTGAAGGGCGCCAGCTCTTTGAACTGGGCGTTCTTCACGAAGTTGCCGGTGCCCGTCGGCGAGGCCGGCGGCGGCATAGCGAATGCCATCGCAGGCTCGGGCGAACTCTTGCTGCTGGCGGCTCTTTTCGGGGTGCCGCTCGGCGTGCTGGGCGGCATCTATCTCTCCGAGTTCGGCGGCTGGGGAGTGCCCTTCTTCGTTCGCTACGCCGCGGACCTGCTGGTGACCGTCCCTTCGATTGTGATCGGCATTTTCGCCTACGCCGTGGTGGTGCTGCCCGTGGGCCACTTTTCGGCGCTGGCGGGCGGGTTCGCGCTGGGCGTGATGCTGTTGCCGATCGTAGTGACCAACACGGAGCAGTTCCTTCGCACGGTGCCGGTGTGGCTGCGCGAGGGGTCGCTGGCGCTCGGCGCGGGGCACTGGAAGACCATCGTGAGCGTAGTGGTTCCGGCGAGCCTGCAGGGCATTCTGACGGGCATCCTGCTGGCGCTGGCCCGCGTGGCGGGCGAGACGGCGCCCTTGATATTCACGGCGTTCAACAATGCCTACTGGAACCGAGGGTGGAATCAGCCCATATCCTCCCTGCCCTACATGATTTGGATTTACGGCATCTCGGCGTATGATGACTGGCACCGGCAGGCTTGGGCCGCGGCTCTGGTGCTGCTGGGGCTCGTCCTGCTGGTGAACGTGCTCTCGCGCCTCGTCCTGGCGCGAGGAATGGCGGCGCGGAGTGCAACATGAGCGAGGCAGGTACAGCAAAGGCTAAAGTGACCGACAACCCCAATCCGCAAACCACCCAAGAAGCGGCGCGGCAGGCCGCGCAGAAGCTGGAGCCGGCTCGCGCCGACGCCGCCATCAAAATCCGGGCGCGCAACGTGGATTTCTTCTACGGCCCGAAACAGGTTCTTCAAGCAGTGTCCATGGATGTGCGCGAGCGCAAAATCACGGCCCTGATCGGACCCTCGGGCTGCGGCAAGACCACCTTCCTGCGCACCCTGAACCGGATGTACGAAACCGTGAAGCACGCGCGCGCCGAAGGCGAATTGCTGCTCGACAACGAAAGCATTTTCGACCTGAGCCTCCCTCACCTGCGCCGGCGCGTGGGCATGGTTTTTCAAAAGCCGAATCCGTTCCCCAAGAGCATCTTCGAGAACGTAGCCTACGGCCCCAAGGTGCACGGCTTGGCGCACGGCTCAAAGTTGGCGGAAGTGGTGGAACAAAGCCTGCGCGGCGCCGCCCTGTGGGATGAGGTGAAAGACAGCCTGCACAAGTCCGGCTTCTCGCTCTCCGGGGGCCAGCAGCAGAGGCTCTCCATCGCGCGCGCGCTGGCCATCGATCCCGAGGTGCTGCTGCTGGACGAGCCCTGCTCGGCGCTCGACCCCATCTCCACCGCCAAGATCGAAGAGCTGCTCTTCAGCATCGTCACCCACTGCACCCTGGTGATTGTCACCCACAACATGGCGCAGGCGGCGCGGGTGGCGGACTTTACCGGGTTTTTCTTGACGGGTACGCTGGTTGAGTTTAATGATACTAAGACAGTCTTTACCACGCCGGCCCGCAAGGAAACTGAGGATTACATCACGGGCCGGTTCGGGTAAATGGGGCCGATCCGCGAAGGCTCGGCAGCGCGAGCCCCGCGGCGGCAAGGGTAGATTCCGATGCGACATTTTGAGGAACGACTCAACGAATTGCGGCTGAAGCTGCTGGAAATGGGCGGCCTGGTGGAGTCCGCCGTCCACTCCAGCGTGCAAGCCCTCATTGAAGCCAACGTGGAGATGGCGAAGCGCGTGCTCGCCGACGAGCCGCGCATCAACCAGCTCGAGATCGAGAACGACGACCTCGCCACCGGGTTGCTGGCGCTGGAAGCGCCCGTGGCCTCGGACCTGCGCTTCATCACCGCGGCCATCAAGATCAACAACAACCTCGAGCGCATGGGCGACAAGGCGGCGAATATCGCCGAGCGCTCCATCGCCTTGGCCTCGGAGCCGGCCGTGACCTCGCTGGTGGATATCGCGCGCCTGGGCCGGCTGGTGGAGCCCATGGTTCACCAGGCGCTCGACGCCTTCGTGCGGCGCGACTCGGCGCTGGCCCGCGCCGTGCTGACCTCCGACGACGCCGTGGACGACATGCGCAACCACATTTCGGCCGAAGTGATCCAGCGCCTCGAAGAAGAGCCGCGCAACGCCAAGCCGTGGCTCGACCTGCTGTTTATCGGCCGCAGCCTGGAGCGCATCGGCGATCACGCCACCAACATCGCCGAGGACGTGGTGTTTATGGTGGACGGCGTTGACGTGCGCCACGGCCACCAGCCGTCGCCACCAGCTAGCGGGGGTTAGCGCTCAACTCCGTGGAGGCCAGGGCTGAACAAGCCGCCGCCCGCCAAATCTCTCCCACGTTCTAATTCCCGCTTTGGGGGTTGAGCAGCACCTTCAGGCACGACGAGTCTTCCAAATAAGCGAACGCCTCCGGCCCCGCGGCCAGCGGGAAAACCCGCGAGATCATCTCTTCCACGTGCACGGCGTCAGCGCTCAGCAGATCGAGCGCGGCTTTGAAGTTGCCACAACGCGACCCGAGCAAGGTAATCTCGTTCACAACCAGGTTGGCTGTGTCGAATTGCGCCGGCTCGTGAAACGTGGACTTCATCACCACGGTGCCCCGCGGCTCCACCAAGCGCAACGCTTCTTCGAGTCCGAGGGGCGAGCCTGTGGCCTCCACCACCACCGCAAAGCTTCGTGGCGCAAGCCCGGCGCCGCCCGTCTGAACCGCATTAGTCTTCAAGCCCCAGGATCGCGCCAGCTTCAGTTTCCATTCGCTGCGGCCGATCACGGTGACTTCGGCCCCCGCGTGCCGCAGGACCTGCGCTACCAGCAGGCCCAACCTTCCGGCTCCGAGCACGGCCACGCGCGTACCGGCGGCGAGCGGCATCTGTTCCAGGATTTCGCACGCCGCCGCCAGGGGCTCCGTAAAGACGGCCGCCTCGTCGGGCACTTCCACGGGCACTTCATGGAGGTTCTGAAGCGGCAGGGTGACGTACTCGGCGAACGCTCCCGGCCGGTTGACAATGCCCATCACCGTCCTCGAGGCGCAATGCCGCCCGAGCCCGCGCCGGCAGGCGTCGCAGCGCCCGCAGGTGACGTTGATTTCACCCACCACGCGCTTCCCCGCCCAGCCCGCCGTCTCGCACTCCACCACCTCGCCCACAAACTCGTGGCCCGGAACGCCGCGGAATGCAGAATAGCCCTTCAGGATCTGGAGGTCTGTACCGCACACTCCGGCCAGCCTCACGCGGATGAGCGCTTCATCAGGCGAGGGCCGGGGCGCATCGATTTCGCGAAGAGAGAGTTGACCGTCGAAGTAGAGCGCTTTCATGGGCTGCCGGCGACGACGGGGATGATATCACGGCCGGGCGGGAAGCGCTGCACGCGGCCGGCGGGGACTCGAAGCGCGACTTGAACTCAGGTGCCGGAGAGGCGATGATCGGATCATGCAGACACTCGAAACGGAGATGAACGTCGAACCGGTCGTGCTCGAAGGCGAGAGCGTGCGCCTGGAACCGCTTTCGCTCGATCACCTCCCGCGGCTGGTGGAGGTGGGCCTCGGAGGCGACGTCTTCCGCTGGTTCCCGCAGCCGGTGCGATCGGCGGACGACATGCGCGCCTTCGTTGAAGCCTCGCTGGCGGATCAGGCGGCCGGCCGGGCCCTGCCTTTTGCCACCATCGAGCGGCGCTCCGGCCTGGCCGTGGGCTCAACGCGTTACGGCAACATCGACCGCGACCACCGGCGGGTGGAGATTGGCTGGACCTGGCTCGCGCCCGCCTGGCAGCGCACCGCCCTGAACACCGAGGCCAAATACCTCATGCTGCGCTACGCCTTCGAGACCTGGAACTGCCATCGCGTGGAGTTCAAGACCGACTCGCTCAATGTGCCCTCGCGCCGGGCGCTCGAGCGCATCGGCGCCCGCCAAGAAGGCACCCTCCGCAATCACATGGTCACCGCGGGTGGCCGCCTGCGGCACAGCGTCTACTTCAGCGTGATCCGCGAAGAGTGGCCGGGCGTTGAAGCGGCACTGGAGGCGAAGCTGCGAGGTTGAGCCCTGAGTGGCGCGAGCGGCCCAACCGGCCGGGGCCGGCTGCCCACCCGAAACGCGGCCGTTTGCAATCTCGCGCTTGTTCCATGGCCGGGATTGTCCTATAATCACTTTGACAACAGTATGGATTCAGCTACTGACCTGCGCGCCTGGCTCTTGTGGGTGATCAAGATCCGCTTCGTCATCATCACCCTGGTGTTTGCGATCGACTACGCCACCCGCCAACTGGCGCCCAGTGCGGCCAACGCGTTCTCGATCGAGCACCTGGGCGTGGTGGCGGTCCTCTGGTACGTGGTGGGACTCTTCTTCCTGGTCTACTATCAGTTAGGGCGCGATTACGTGCTTCAGGCGACGCTTCAGATCTATGCGGATGTCGTGTTGATCACCGCCGTGGTGCACGTCACCGGCAATCTGGACAGCAATTATCTGTCGCTCTACCTGGTGGCGATCATCCTGGCCAGCATCCTGTTCTCGCGCAGCCAGGCGTACCTGGTGGCGGGAGTCAGTTTTGTGTGCCTGGACGCCATGCTGGAGCTGGCCTACCTGCCCGGCCTCTATCCCTGGCTGGTGGGGCGCCACCCGGGCCTGGCCTTCCTGGCCTCGTCCTCGGCGCCCGCCATGGACCCGCGGGCGCTGGCGGTGAGAATTCTCACCAGCCTCTGTGGCTTCTTCGCCGTGGCTTACCTGGCGAGCTTTCTGGCGGAGACGCTCAGGCGCACGGGCGTAGAGCTGCGGGACCGGGAGGGCCAGGTGGCAAGCTTGCATGCCATCAACGAGAACATCATCCAGAGCATGCGGGGAGGCCTGATCCGCACCGATCTGGCGGGAGTGATCCAGGAGGTCAACCCCGCGGGGGCTCGCATCCTGGGCCGCTCGCCCTCGGAAGTTAAGGGCCAGCGGATTGGCGCGGTTCTGCCGGAGCTGGTCTCGGGTTGGGAGGGTGGCGAGGAGCCCTCGGGCGACGGCGAAGCGCCCGTGGAGCTCGCGGCTCAAGCCGGGCCTGGGCCGGGCGATCAGCCTCCGGCGCATCCCGGCCCCTACACGAGGCGGGAAATGCCGTATCGGACGCCGGCGGGCGAAACGCGCATTCTCGGCCTTTCGGTGTCACCCCTGAAAGGGGGCGAGACGGGCCTGGTGGGTCACATCTATACCTTTCAGGACCTGACGAACGAAAAGCGCCGGGACGCCGAATACCACGCGAGGGACCGCATGGCGACCCTGGGGCGCGTGGCGGCGGCGATCGCCCATGAGATCCGCAACCCGCTGGCGTCGATCGCCGGCTCGGTGCGGGTGCTGGAGAGCCTGGGCGGGCTCGAGGAGGACCAGGCCAAGCTCATCAACATCGTCAGCCGCGAGTCTTCGCGCCTCGACAAGCTGGTGTCGGAATTCCTGGCCTACTCACGCGAGCAACGCCTGCGCATTCGCACGGTGGACCTGGCGGGGTTGCTCGACGAGACCCTGCTGCTGCTCGAGCATCACCCGAACTTCAGTCCGGAAGGGCGGCCGGGCTGCCGGCTGGAGCGCCATTTGCCGGGCGGGCCCGTGACGGCCGCCGTCGATCCGGACCGTATGCGGCAGGTATTCTGGAACATCTGCGACAACTCGATGAAGGCCATGCCGCAAGGCGGCACGTTCAGCGCCACCGTGGAAGACGGCGGCGGAGCGCACATCCGGGTGGAGCTGGCGGACAGCGGCGTGGGCTTGACGGAGGCTCAGCTCGAGCGCCTCTTCGAGCCCTTTCGCCCCGGCTTTGCGCAGGGGACGGGCCTCGGCCTCGCCATCACGCGCCAGATCGTGGAGGCGCACGGCGGGCGCATCCGCGTTGAGTCCGAGGCCGGACGCGGCACGAAGTTTGTGATCGAGCTGCCTCGCGAGCACACCGCCGATCGCGAAGCTCTCCGCCCGGAGGCCGTGGCGGAGAATTCGCTCTGAGCTCATCGGGCTCCGGGTTCGGTATCGCCGGGGAAAAACTCACATGGCGCGCTTACTGGTGATCGACGACGAGGAATCGTTGTGCCAGCTCCTGGAGATCGCATTCCGGCGGGCCGGCCACGAGGTGGAGACCGTCTCGACCGCAGGCGCCGCCCGTCAGAAAATCGAGACGCGCATTTACGACGTCATCGTTTGCGATATTCGCATGCCCGAGGCTTCCGGCATCGAGCTCCTCGAGTATGCACGGAGCACGCGCAGCCAGGCGGCCTTCGTGCTCATCACAGCCGTGCCGACGGTGTCTACCGCGGTGGACGCGCTCAATCTCGGCGCCTACCGCTACGTGGTGAAGACGGACCGGCTGGTGGACGAGCTCAAGCTCGTGATTGACCGGGCCGTCGAAGACCTGGCGCTGCGCGAAGAGAATGCCCGCTTGCGCAGCGAACTGTTGCGCGTTTTTTCCCGCGATAACATCGTGGGAACCAGTCCGAAAATGGAACGCATCCTCGAGATGGTGCGCAACGTGGCACCCACCTCCAGCACCGTGCTGATTGTGGGCGAAAGCGGCGTGGGGAAGGAATTGGTGGCGCGCGCCATCCATGAAGCGAGCCTCCGGCGCGAGAAACCGTTCGTCTCCATCAACTGCGGCGCTTTTCCTGAGACGCTGCTGGAAAGCGAGCTCTTTGGATAC
>DATJAQ010000205.1:0-4172 GCA_035516075.1 Terriglobia bacterium
TGTTCTCGCTGGCAGGCGGAATCGTGGTCTGCGTCGCCAAACGCTTGGCGCGAAAATGGTTCGCGAATTCGTTTTTTGTGGAGGGCGAGGGCGGCGGAATCATCGTTCTCAATCTCAAGTGACATAAGTTATTGATAAAGCGGAGGTTACTACGACTTTTAGGAAAAAAGGTACTTGACATCGCGGGATGGGCCGAAGGGTGCTGAGAAACCGGAGTAACCAGCGTAAGATGTTCATATGAAATGCTTTACAGTGCTGAAAATTCTTGGAAAATTTCCTTGACACGCCCTGTTGCTTCACTTAGACTCGCAGTCGAGTTTAGAAGGCGGGGCGCGTCCGCCATTCTATTCTCCTCTCAAATGCTCACCCGCAGGCTTGGCGGTTCCGCCTTACTTGTCGGGTGAGCATTTTCATTCCCGCCGGCGTAGCTCAGTCGGTAGAGCAACGGTTTCGTAAACCGTAGGTCGGAGGTTCGATTCCTCTCGCCGGCTCCAGTTTATCGAAATTCCCCGGTTCAGGACTCGCGTGGGCGAGTTTGACTCCGTCTCGCCCGCGCGATCGCTCTAACCGGGTCGCATCGGCCGCCAAGGCTCCACCAATGTTCAAGAGGCTCGCCGTGAAGCTGCGCGCGAATTTATCCGTGATCGCCGTTTGCTCGACACTCGCCGCCGCACTTGCAACCAACGTCTCGGCCGTCGCAGCAGGCGATGCCCGCCGCCAGGATTCGAGCGCCGGAAAGCTGGCTGAGGCCGAGGTCGCGGCCGTCAATTGGCCCGCTTACCAGGACGAAACCGTCCGGCTGTTGCAGGAGTACCTGCGCATCGACACCTCGAACCCGCCGGGCAATGAGATTCACGCTGCCGAGTTTTTCAAGAAACTGTTCGACGACGCCGGCATTGCCAGCACGATCTATCCTTACGCGCCCGGCCGGGCGGATATCTACGCGGTACTCAAAGGCGATGGCAGCCTGCGCCCCATCGTCCTGCTCAGCCACATGGACGTGGTGCGGGCGGACCCCCGCAACTGGAAGGTCCCACCGTTTGCCGGGCAGATTCTGGATGGCGAGCTTTACGGCCGGGGCGCGGAGGATATGAAGGATCAGGGCCTGCTGAACGCCATGATGCTGCTGATCGCCTCCCGTGAGCATCTGCAGCTCAAGCGCGACCTGATCTTCCTGGCCACTGCCGACGAGGAAGTGAACGACACGGGTAGTCAGTGGATTATCGACCATCATCCCGAACTGGTACGGGGAGCCGAGTACCTGATCACCGAGGGCGGCTCAAACCTGATCTTCCCGGCGCGCGGAACGATCTATGGAATTGATGTGGCGGAGAAAGCGCCCTTCTGGCTGCGCCTCACAGCCACCGGCGCCGGCGGTCACGGCAGCATCCCCATCGCCGACTCGGCAACCAACCGGTTGGTGCGCGCACTCAACCGGGTCGTCAACTGGGAAACGCCCGTCCGCCTGCTGCCCTCCGTGGAGCAGTATTTCCATCAGATCGCCGCTACCGAGCCCGAGCCTCTGGCCTCCGAGTATCGCGACATCCGCCATTCCGTCGAGGATCCGGCGGTGGTGAAGCAAATCAGCTCCGACCCCGACCTCAACTACCGCATCCGCGATACCATCTCACTCACGGTGCTGCGCGGCAGTCAGCAAACGAATGTGATCCCCGACGAAGCTTCGGCCGACCTTGATATCCGCTTGCTGCCCGGCGAGGATCCGCAGGAATTCCTCGGCCGGCTTCGCGCCGTCGTAAACGACGATCGCATTCGACTCACCTCCATCGACACCTTCCGCCGGCCCAATTCCTCATCCACCGACACTGCGCTCTACAGAATCATCGAAGGCGTGGTCCACGAGTACAGCCCCCAAGCGCTCGTGACGCCTGTGCTCGACAGCGGCTACACCGAGAACCAGATGTACCGGCCGCTCGGGATCACTTGCTACGGCTTCCTGCCCGTGGAGCTGACGCCGGAGGTGGAAGCCACAGAGCACGCCGCCAACGAGCGCATCCCCGTGGACCAGCTTCGCCGTGGCCTGAAAATGTTCTACGAAGTCATAGCGCGAGCCGCCATTCAATAGCAGTTGTGGCTAAACCCAAAGGTCAACCCGGCCGTCAGATCGGCAAACGATCTCCCACCGCCGTCCGCCGCGGAGCTTCGCTCGCCGCACCGGCGCGCGCTATTCCAACCTCGGAGGGCCGGGAGTACCCGCGGCATCCTCGGGTCGGGGTGGGCGGCGTTGTGATCGAAGGGAACCGAGTTCTGCTCGTTCGGCGTGGCCAGCAGCCCCTGGAGGGACAGTGGTCGCTGCCGGGCGGTCTCGTGGAACTCGGCGAAGAACTTGCCGCCGCGGCGAAGCGCGAGATCAAGGAGGAAACCGGACTCGAAGTTGAGCCGGTCCGCGTGCTGGGCGTTTTCGAACGCGTCGTGCGCGCCAAGACGGCTCCGCGCCCACGGCGCAAGGTGCAGTACCACTACGTAATCATCGATTACCTTTGCCGCCTGCGCCCCCGCACGGGGCGCCGCTGGGGTGATCCCCGGCCGTCGACCGACGTGACCGAAGCACGCTGGGTGGCGGCT
Organism: Terriglobia bacterium; assembly: GCA_035516075.1. Taxonomy (GTDB): domain Bacteria; phylum Acidobacteriota; class Terriglobia; order UBA7540; family UBA7540; genus Gp13-AA77. Next base: position 2,584 of record DATJAQ010000205.1, read on the forward strand.
AGCGAGCTCCCGAAATACAAGCTCGCAGACCAGGCCCGCGACCTTATCCTCTCAACTTTTCAGTTATTTGACGGATCTCGACGGGATTAGGCTGGCTGCCCGACGATTTTGACGCTCACGGGCCCGGCCTCCCGATCCAACGGGGCACGCGCTCGCGATACTCCTGGTAATCCGCGCCTCGAACGCGTGCGAGATGAGGTTCCTCGAAGAAAACCACCACAAAATGGAAGAAGATTGCAGCCAGCGCAGCGTAAATTGCGATTCTGAGCGACCTGTAAATGACGGCCTGCGCCGCGATGGCGCCGAGCACGGAGAGGTACATCGGGTTCCGAGAATAGCGGTAGAGGCCGCTTTTGACCACTTTTCCGGGTTCCGCGCCCAGCAGAAAGCGAATGGGTCTGGTGAAAAAGATGGCTGGGGTACCCCCGGCAAGCAGAAAATTCAAAAGGCACTGGAGATACACCAGAATGGCCGCGGCGAACAGGATCCAACCCGCGCGCCACCAGCCGGCGGCCGGGTTCGCCCCGTTCCGTAGCCGCTGGGGGACGACCCCTGCCACGATCCCGGGAGCCAGCACGCTAAAGATGATTCCGCGCAGCCACAGCAGTGGCGTCCGCAGGGCTGGTAATCTCTCGCTCATGGCAACGCCTCGCGATGCCGGTCCACCCAGTAGGCCCACAGAACGATCAGCCACTGGCCGAGGCCGAGCACCGCCACATAATGGCTGTTGGGCGGCGGAGGCCCGAACAGGTTCATGAGGTAGATGATCGCCAGGAAAAAGATCAGCGTCCGGAAGGCGTACCTTCCGACGGCGTCGCGGGCGCGGGTGGCCCGGTGGTAACTCCAGACCCCTCCAAGGTAAAACAGCCCTTCCACCAACAGGGTGGCGCCGCGGGAGTTCCACAACCCCCATCCGTAGAGGCGGGTTGAGCCGGGATAAAGCGGCAGATCGGGCCGGTGGACCACAACGTCGAGTACCCAATGGCTGAGCACCAACGCCCATACCACGAACGCACCCACGCCGCTGCGCCGCACCATCCAATAGACGCCTGCGAACAAGAACGCCCAGCCGGCCGCGGCCAGCAGGCTGTGCGACAACGGATAGCTGACAAAGTCGAGCGGCGTCACCACCGTGTTGCCGGGGTCGATCTCAACCCGTTCGATGCCTAGCAGCAGGAAAATGGGCCAGAGAAGATCGAGGAACTCCGCTGCCATCAGGAGGGTGCCGAGGGAGGTTCGCGGCGACACCTTCTTGGCCGCCAGCGCCACGCCATAATGACCTAAAAACATCGAAACCCCCGAAGGGTCTAGGTTACAACACGGTTGTTTGGGATCGGAGACATTTCGCGCTGAGGCAGTGGGCGAAGGCGGGCGAGTTCGCGGATGCTGCCAAATGGAAAGCCCCTGGGCCCGCGGTTGCCGCGAGCGCCAGGGGCCACGGGTGCTGAAGGGAATTGGCTCTCTCGCTTGCGGCGAGATCGGGCGCTGTCCTGCGCCTCGAGACCACGCTTCTCTTCGCTTACATCACGAGAAGCTCCCTACGAGCGCCGGAGAGCGCCTATGCCTCAGCACCCTCGCTTAAGTTACAC
>DATJAQ010000206.1:0-4182 GCA_035516075.1 Terriglobia bacterium
CGCCTGCCCCTTACGGCGCCCTGCCTTCCCCCCGCCAGTTGCGCTGGCATCAACTCGAGACCTGCGGCTTCCTCCACTTTTCCATGAACACGTTCACCGGCAAGGAGTGGGGCGAAGGAGACGAGGATCCAAGGCTTTTCAATCCCGCGCAATTCGATCCCAATGCTATTCTCTCGGCGCTGAAGTCCGCCGGCATGAAGGGCGTGATCCTGACCTCGAAACACCACGACGGCTTCTGCCTGTGGCCCACCGCGACCACCGATCATTCGGTCCGCAACAGTTCCTGGAGGGACGGCCAGGGAGACGTGGTGCGGGAGATCTCCGAGGCGGCCCGCCGCCACGGCCTGCAATTCGGCGTTTATCTCTCGCCCTGGGATCGCAATAACGCGGCTTACGGCAAGCCGGAGTATCTCGCGATTTATCGCCGGCAGCTGACGGAGTTGCTGACGCACTATGGGCCGATTTTCGAGATCTGGTTCGATGGCGCGAACGGCGGAACCGGGTATTACGGCGGCGCCCGCGAGCGGCGGGTGATCGACCGGACCACGTATTACGATTGGCCGGGCACGTGGGCGTTGGCGCGCCAGTTGCAGCCGCAGGCGGTGATATTCAGCGATGTGGGCCCGGACGTGCGCTGGGTGGGAAACGAAAAGGGCGAAGCTGGCGAGACGTGTTGGGAGACCTACGATCCCGTGGGAGAAAACGGCGGCCCCGCGGCGCCGGGCGATATCGACGCCAGGCTCTCGCCGGTGGGAACTCGCCACGGAAAGCAGTGGCTTCCGCCCGAGTGCGACGTATCGATCCGGCCCGGCTGGTTCTGGCACGAAAGCGAAAACAGCCAAGTGAAGACCGCGCGGCAACTGGCGGACCTCTACTCTAAGTCGGTGGGACGCGGCGCCAGTTTTCTGCTCAACGTGCCGCCCGACCGTCGCGGCCTGCTGAACGAGGCCGACGTCGCGTCATTACGCCAGTTCGGCGATTGGCGGCGCGCCACCTTCGCCAGGAATCTCGCCGCCCATGCGCGGTTGGAGGCCTCGAACGTCCGCGGCAACAACCGAAAGTACGCTGCGAAGAACTTGCTGGACGGCGACGAGTCCACCTATTGGTCCACGGATGATTCGGTGACCACGCCGGAACTGACGCTAGAGTTTTCGAGACCGGTGACGTTTGACTTGGTTCGCTTGCGCGAGAACATCCGGCTGGGACAACGCGTCGAGTCGCTGGAGATGGATGCGTGGCAAGCGGGAGCGTGGCGCAAAGTTGCGGAGGCTACGAGCGTGGGGAATTGCCGTCTGATTCCTATCGCCGATCCCGTTACCGCCGGCCGGGTGCGGCTGCGCATCACGAGTTCCGCCGCGTGCCCGGCGCTCTCCGATTTCGCCCTGTTCCAGGCCGATTAGCTACTGGGCCTGACGCCCTGGCCTCTTTGCCCGGCGGCGAGGCTTCTTGCCCGATCTTCGATTCTTTTCCAGCCGTAACTTCCACGCCGCCCGCAAAGCGCCCGCGAGTACGTCCTCGTGGGCCGCGGCCAGCCGAATGTGGGTCGCTCCCATTTTCCCCCATCCGCCCGCGATAGGAACGAAGACCTCGGGAAGTTCTGCCACGAAGGCAGCCTGTTGCTCCGGCGTCAGCATCAGGTTGCCATAACCCTGAGCTTCGGAAGCAAGCGTGGCAAAGATCCGGCCTCCGACGCGGAAGTCGGGCTGGCCCATGTGCGAGCTCTCTTCGGCACCCTCGAGGCTGAGAGCTAGGCGTCGGAAGTCGTTCGCATCCATAAGCCACGCTCCTGTTTCGAGCTTCGCCGATGGTGATGGCGATGGCTCCTCCGCAATCGGCAATTAACTATCGGCAATTCTTCTGGCCGCTAGGCTAGTACATCGTTCGATTAGTCGTTTGTATCTCGACGCCGTCGAAATCTTGGTGCCGATAGCCCCGAAGGGGCGACATAGAGTAGCCCAGGGCGTCAGCCCTGGGTTAGAGTTGCGCCCCCACACCCCTTCCCTCTCCCCCCGAGGGGGAGAGGGTGCCCGGAAGGGCGGGTGAAGGGGCTTTTCCCAGGGCTTGCGCCCTGGGCTACACTATTCCGCCCCTTCGGGGCTCAGGAAGATAGTATAAGGAACTAATCGTACGATGTACTAGCCCGCACTTCTCACCACGTTTGGGCTTCAGCCCCGCCCTTCCAAATCCTCGTGAGAAATCCGGGTTAGCCGTTTTTGAGGCCCTCGCCCGCCGGTTCAGCCTGCCGCTCGTACAACTGCTTCACCCGCTCGAGCTGATCGATCTCCGCCACGGGCTTATCCGGGCGTAAGCGGACGACACGAGGGAAGCGCAGCGCGTAGCCGCTCTGGTGGCGCGAGGATCGCTGGATATTGTTGAACGCCACCTCCAGCACGATGGTCGGCTCCACTTCGCGGCGGAAGCCCTGGTCTTCGAGGGTGTGCTGCTTGAAGTAGCCCGTCAGGTCCATAATCTCAGCGTCGGTGAGCCCTGAATAGGCCTTGCCGATGGTCAGCAGGCGGTCGCCCTCGCGCACGGAAAAGGTGTAATCAGAAAGCAGGCCAGCCCGCTTGCCGTGGCCGTACTCCACAGCGGTCACCACCACGTCGAGCGTGGCCAAGGGGCGCTTGAGCTTGATCCAGGCCTGGCCGCGCCGTCCGGGCGTATAGGAGGAATCCGGGTCCTTGGCCATGATGCCTTCGTTGCCGCGACCGAGGGCATCGAGGAAGGCGCGCTCCACTTCTTCCGGCGTAGTGCATCGGCGGGGTGAAAAGAACTGGACGGCCGGGGCGGAGGCGCCAGCCAGCAGTTCGGCCAGGCGTCGGCGCCGCTCGATGAGGGGCACGTCGAGCAAGATCTGCTGATTGTGGTAGAGCACGTCAAAGGCTACAAAGCTGACCGGCACCTCGAGCGGCAGCCAAAGGTCCGGCTGGCGGCGACCCAACCGTTGCTGCAACACGGTGAAGGGCAAAGGACGACCGTCGCGCCAGCCGAGAATCTCGCCATCAAGGATGAATTCGCCCGGCATGGTCTGGAAGGGCAGGCTCAGCTCGTGGAATTCCACGATCTCGTCGAGCGTGCGCGAAAAGAACTTCACCTTGTCGCCGCGCTTGTGGACCTGGGCGCGAATCCCGTCGTACTTGTCTTCCAGGAGAGCGCCGTTCGTAAATGCGGCCATTAGTTCCTCGGGGGCGGCCGCCGGGCTGGCCAGCATAAATCCGATGGGATGAAAGAGCCGGAGCTTGGCCTCCGCCAACCGGTCGGCGGCGGCGAGCGTCAAGGTGGCGCCGATATCGCCGGTAAGCATGTTGGCGCGCTCGACTTCAACCAGCGGCCGGCCGAAAGCGGAGGCGATGGCCTCCTCCACCAGGCTTTCCTTCAAGCCAATGCGCAGCTCGCCGGTGAGAATCTTAACGATGTATTTGGCCTCCAGCGGATGAGCGCGCCCGAGCAGCGTCTCCAGCCGATCCATACGGGGCGCGAGGCCGCGCAGTTCGCCCAGCTCGTCGAAGGCGGATTGAAGCTCCCTCAACGTCAAGCCCCCGGCGGCAGTTTTGCCGGGAAGAACCTCCTGGGCCACGTCGCCGAGGTCACCGTGCCGGCGATAAACCTCTTCCAGCTTCGACCGCTCCGCGCCGGCTAGTTTGCTCACCACCCGCCAGATGAGCGAACCGCCTACCTGAGTGGTACGTTCTTCGCGGCGCGGATACGCCTGACCGGTGAAGAAAAGGGCCGCGCGAGCCGCGTCGTCGAGCGGCAGGGAGCGCAAGTAGTCGGCCACCAGCCGGACCTTCTCCGTCTTTCGGGTGGTACTCCCCACCGCTTCCGAGACTTTCGAGAACGCCAGCATGCGGGTGTCGCAGTCTTAAGCCCCAAAGGGGCGAGCTAACAAAGCCCCGGCCAGCGGCCTGGGTTTCGAAGCAGCCCCTTCTCTGGGAGCAAGCCCTGCAAGGGCGAAATAACCAGGCGTTGGCCCCCGTCGAGCGGCTTGTCACGCCCCTTCAGGGCCTAGTGTCTGTCACACCTAAGACTAGACAACTGCCAGCGGCGGCGGAGCCGCTGAGCTACTGTCAAGAATTAGGCGTGACAGCACACTAGCCAAATCGGGCGGCATGGATTCCTGACCCAGGCCGTTGGCCTGGGCTTTGTTAGCTCGCCCCTTTGGGGCTTAAGACTGTCGTCAGC
>DATJAQ010000207.1:0-14014 GCA_035516075.1 Terriglobia bacterium
GCGCTTTCGCAGGTCGGACCGGCGGGCGAATCCGCAGTGCCGAAGCTGGCCGGCGCGCTTTCGGATGCGATCCCCCAGGTACGCAGTCTCGCTGCCGTGGCGCTCAAATCGATGGGCGCGAAGGCCGCTCCTGCCGTGCCCGAATTGATGCGCGCCGTGGACGATCCCGCCGTCTACGTGCGCGCCTCTGCCGCGGACGCCCTGGGCGCCATTGGGCCGGGCGCACGCGCCGCGGTGCCGGCCCTCGCGCGCAGGCTGGCCGTGAAGGGTGAGGAAATGGCCGTGCTGCGTAGCGCCGCCACGGCGCTGGGCAACATCGGCCCGGAAGCGCGCGACGCCTTGCCCGCCCTCCAGCAAGCCGCGCGCACGGTGCGCCTGGGGCCGACGGCCGAGGAAGCGATTCTCAAGATTGAGGGCAAGCCGGTACCGGCGTGGTGGCCCGGCCAATGATGGCGACGGGCAGAGGCCCGTCAGTGAAGGCGGGAGGCGAGGTAATCGGCCACGTCATCCGGCGCCACGCCCTCCTGGCCGCCGGAGTCGAGGTCTTTAACCTGGTAAAGCCCGGCCGCCAATTCGCCTTCGCCGATAATCACGGCAAACCGCGCGCCGAGCTTGCTGGCCGCTCCCAGTGACTTTTTCAACTTGGCCGGCTCGTAGCCTGCTTCCACGCTGAGGCCGCGCGCGCGCAAGTCGCGGGCCAGGCGCGCCGCCGGCTCGCGCGCCGTCTCGCCCAGCCACGCCACGTACACCTGAAGCGGCCGCTCCGGCTTCAGCACACCGGCGGCCTCCACCGCCAGCGCCAGCCGGTCTTCGCCGATGGCGAATCCGATGCCGGGTGCCGCCGGGCCGCCCAGCATCTCCGAAAGGCCGTCGTAGCGCCCGCCGCCGAGCAGGGAATTCTGCGCGCCCAGCACGCCGCTGGTGATCTCGAAGGTGGTTCGCGTGTAGTAGTCGAGCCCGCGCACCAAGCGCGGCGTGATCTCGTAGGCGATGCCGCGCGCCCCGAGCCCTGCGAGCACGTGATCGAAGTGCGGCCGGCATTCGGCGCAAAGATGGTCGATCATGCGCGGCAATTTTTCGATGATGGGCTGGTCGGCCGGCACCTTGCAGTCGAGCACGCGGAGCGGGTTCGTGTCGGCCCGCCGCTGGCAATCGCCGCACATTTGGTCCTTGACGCTGCCGAGCGCCTCGCGCAGCGCCTCAATATACGCGGGCCGGCAGTTCTTGTCGCCCACCGAATTGAGCAGGAGCTTCGAATCCCGGATGCCGACCCGCTCCAGAAACAGGACGAGCATCTCAAGCAGTTCCACGTCCACCGCGGGGTGCTCGGAGCCCAGCGCCTCCGCGCCGATCTGGTAGAACTGCCGGTAGCGGCCCTTCTGCGGGCGGTCGCGGCGGAACATAGGGCCGACGTAGTAGAGCTTGTGAACGCCGCCCTCGTTGTAGAGGGAGTGCTCGATGTAAGCGCGCACCACGCTGGCCGTGGCCTCGGGACGCAACGTCAATCGCTCCTGGTCACGGTCTTCGAACGTATACATTTCCTTGCTGACGATGTCCGTGTCTTCGCCCACGCTGCGGGCGAAGAGCGCCGTCTGCTCCAGGATGGGCGTCCGGATTTCTCCGAAGTGGTAGGCGGCGAAAACGCGGCGCGCTTCGTCTTCAATCTTCTGCCAGAGCGCGGCGTCGCGCGGCAGCAAATCGCGCGTGCCTTTGACGGCACGGATGGGCACGGGCCGGTTGGAAGGGTTTTCAGTCATAAGCTTTCAGCCATCAGCTTTGGGCCTGCTTGCTGACGGCTGATGGCTGAGCGCTGAGGGCTTTCTCGCTCAGATACACTTCCTTGTAGCCGAGGTAATGCGTGGCGTGGGCGTCGATGAAGCGAAGCTCCGGCGCTCCCAGTTGGCGCTTGAACTGCGCCGGAACACCCATATAGAGGCTATGCGCCGGGATCACCGTGTTCTCCGGCACCAGCGCTCCGGCAGCGACGATCGATCCCTCGCCCACCCGCACGTTGTTGAGCAGAATCGCGCCCATCCCGATCAGGCAGTGATCCTCAATGGTGCAGCCGTGCAGCACGGCGCGATGGCCCACCGTCACCCACTTGCCCACCACGGTGGGCGAGCCGAGCAGGGTGTGCAGCACGGAGCCGTCCTGAATGTTGCTGTTTTCGCCTACGCGGATGGGCTCGATGTCGCCCCGCAGCACGGTCTGGAACCAAATGCTGGCGTTCTCGGCGATTTCCACGTCCCCGATCAGGTCGGCGCTCGGGGCGATAAACGCCGAAGGCGCGATGCGGGGACTGCGTCCTTGATAAGCGCCGATCATGTTGGGGGTGCTCAACCTCGCGAGCTCTTGCCGACGGCAAGGTTCAACTTAACACAGGCGGCGAGAGGGCCACAAGGCGCGGGCGCGCTACTCGCCGCAGAGCGCGATCTTGCCCGCGCCCAAGGGGCGGTGACATACTGAATCGGTGCCAACCGTTCTGCGTTCGGGTCCATACCGGGTGTATTTCTATAGCCACGAGCCCAATGAACCCGCTCACGTTCACGTTGACCGCGACGACCAGTCTGCCAAGTTTTGGCTGAAGCCGGTGGCCCTGGCCCGCAACTTGGGCTTCAGCCCTGTGGAGCTTGGGCGTATTCAAGGTATACTCAGGGAAAATGAAGCCCTTCTATGGGAGAAGTGGAATGAGAGGTTCGGAGGTTAAATCCGGCGAGCGGGTGAAGGATGTTCGGTTTACCCAGGCCACCTTGGCGGTGGACCTGTTCGACGGCCGCACGATCACGGTCCCCCTGGCTTGGTATCCGCGGCTCTTCGATGCCACGCCGGAACAGCGCCTGAACTGGCAGGTGAGCGGGGGCGGCTACGGAATTCACTGGCCGGACGTCGATGAGGATCTCAGCACCGAAGGACTCCTGCGCGGAGCGCCTGCCGCGCGCGAGGCTGCCCGCACGAGTATTTAGACTGGCCGCATGCAACTCGCGGCGCGCACGTCTACCTTCTGTGCCAGCCCGGCGTGGGAACGGTCGCGTTTTCCGCGCCCGCTCCTCGTCATCAAATCTGCGAAACGCGTCCCCAAGAAAGTGGTAGCGCACTCATCCGCTCAGATGTACGCGCCGCCCCGCGACTGTTGCCATGACTGACTCCAGCGATTCGCCGATCACGGATTGGAAACGGCACGGCATCCGCATCGTGCGCGCGGGCGAACTGGACGGCAACACCCCGCAAACTCCGGGCATGACGCGCGCGGCGGCAATCACCCATGCCCGCGCCGGCGCCAGCAAGCTCTGGGCCGGAACCGTGGTGGTGCAGCCGGACGCCAAGACGGGGGCGCATCACCACGGTGAGCTGGAGACCGTGCTCTACATCGTCAAGGGGCGGGCGCGCTTTCGCTGGGGCGAGAGGCTGGAGTGTGTGGACGAGGCGGGCCCGGGCGACTTCATCTTCGTCCCACCCTTCGTTCCCCACCAGGAGATCAACGCCCGGGCGGACGAGCCGGTGGAAGCGGTCGTGGTGCGCAGCGGCCAAGAGCCGATTGTGGTCAACCTCGACATCGCGAGCCCCGAGCCCGCCGGCGCCACGCCGTGGATTGACCCCGACCATCCAGCCTAGCGCCTGGCATCGGCCGCCGGCTTCCGGGCGGGCTTGGTCGTTCACTTCCGCTGGAAAAAAGTCGGCGAGCCTGAAAGGCTCAGACTCTGCCCGTTCAACTGCAAAATTGCAGTTGCCAAACCGCCGGCCGAGTGTATACTCGTGCGCTTGGCGGAAGCCAAAACTGAAATGCAGGAATAACGCGCCCTAAAGGAGCCTGTGAGCCATGCGATATCCCCCATTGCTGACCCGCCCGCGGTTCGTGGCTGTTCCACAGTACCCTGTCAGGCTGAAGCCTCCGAGGTTCAAGGGCAAGCCTCCGCAAGTGGATCTGCGGCCGACCATCGAATCGTTGGGCCTCGCGGTGAGAAATCAAGGTGGCCGCGGCACCTGTTCGGTGTTCGCCATGACCTTTCTTCTCGAGTACGCGTACGACACGCGGCTCAACAGCGGATTCACCGACCTCTCCGAGGAATACCTCAACTACGTCGCCAACCTGGTCTCGGGCAACACTGCCGATGGCGACTATTTCAGCAACCTTGATAGCGGTTACCAGGCTTGGGGAATGGCGACCGAGGCCACCGAGCCTTATCAATCGACGGAGGTGGCTTCCATCCCCGGGTGGGTGCTTAACACGGGCCGTACGTGGACCCGCTTCGAGGCGGATTTTATCAAGCCGTGGGACAACACTCAGGGGGCCTCGCAGACCCAACTCGATCGCGCCATCGCCTACCTCGACGCGAACTCGCCCGTAGCCTTCGGCGGCTGGTGGCCAACCGCGTCGGGGTGGGGGACCACCGATGTGGATGGCGTCGATTTGATGACCGTGCCGCCCACCAGCCAGAAGGGCACCGCGGTGACGGATGGGCACTCCGTGCCCCTGGTGGGATACCGTAGGGACAGCACCTTCGACGGCGGCGGCTACTTTGTGTTTCGCAATAGCTGGGGCGACACGTGGTGGGATGCCGGCTACGGCTACATGCCCTTCCAGTACGTTCTGGATTACGGCAACGACCTCGTGGCCTACCGGACGAAAACGATCACCGCGATCCACATCGGCACGCAGGCTGTGGTGGCTCAGCCCGACCGGCTCGACGTCTTCGTCACCGATTCGAGCGGCATGGTGCAAGGCGCCGCCTGGCAGTGGGATGTACTGGACGGCAATTGGCGGGACTGGTGGTCGATCCCTGGTAACCCAGCGCTGGCCGGCACAGCCGTGGCGGCCGTGGGGCGCGGCCCGGACAAGTTGGACCTGTTTGCCGCCGGGCTTGATGCCCGCACCTGCACCGCCTTTTGGGATCGGAACGTCAACGACGGCCAATGGCTCGGATGGCCGAACATTCTCATCGGCGCCATCCCGGTGGGCGGCACCGTCAGCGCCGTCTCGCGCGATCCTAACAAGCTCGACATCTTCCTCGTGAGCACCGATGGCGGCGTCTACACGGCCGCCTCGGACGCCAACGTGGCGGGCGGCCAGTGGGCGGGCTGGTGGAAGATCCTCGATCTCGCCGCCGTGCCCGGATCGCCCGTCGCCGTCGTATCGCGCGACCCGAACAAGCTCGACATCTTCGTGGCCGGCGCTGATGGGAAGACGTATACCGCCGCCTGGGACGCCAACGTGGCGAACGGGCAATGGCAAGGCTGGTGGAACATTCTCGACGGCTACATTCCGGCCGGCGGCACCCTCACCGCCGTCTCACGCGATCCTAACAAGCTCGACATCTTTCTCGTGAGCACCGACGGCGGCATCTACACCGCCGCGTGGGACGCCAACGCCGCGAACGGGCAATGGCAAGGCTGGTGGAGGATCACGGACGGCGTCGCCGCGCCCGGCAGCGCGGTGGCTTCCGTGAGCCGCGACCCCAACAAACTGGATGTGTTCGTCATTGGCACGGACAACGGCATCTATACGGCGGCGTGGGACGCCAATGTCGCGAACGGGCAGTGGCGCGGCTGGTGGAAGATTCTCGACGGAGTGGCCGGGACGGGAAGCGGTGTGGCGGCCGTCTCGCGCGACCCCAACAAGCTCGACATCTTCATCGTCGGCACTGATGGAGCCGTTTGGACCGCCGCCTGGGACGCCAATGTCGCGAACGGGCAGTGGCGCGGGTGGTGGCGAGTCGAGCCCTGAGGCGGCTCCTCGACAAGGTGCCGGCCGGCGAAAGTCCTACCACGGCAGGACGTGATCGGCCGACCACCAGTGGTGATATTTAACCCGCAGCACGCCTGCCTGAACCGCGGGATCTATGCCGAGGAGGCGCTGCGCCTCGTCGAGGGCGATCGGCTTGAAGATCACGAGGCCAAGCAAATCGTCGGGGGCCTCAATCCCTCCCGCCGCATTCAGTTTGCCTTGCTCGCGAAGCTGATCGAGATACCGCTCATGAGCCCTCAGTAAAGAATCGCGGGTGCCCGCCTTTTCTTCCCACCCCGAGCCGCGGTAGAGCATGCAGAAGGGACGCACCTGCATGTTCTGGGGCGTTTTCGGGTCCAGCTTGTGCAGCCGGAAGTATTCCGCGCCGATCCCTGCCGGCCCCCGCCAGGCGTGAACGTCCACGGTGTTGCGGTGCTCGATGACGGTGGGGTCCTGCGCCGCGATGGCTTGCGCCGATTCCAGCGAGCCGGTCTTGAGCACAAAAATGCCGCTGATGGTGACCGGGGTATCGTCAAACGGTCCCGCCGCCGCCAGAACGCCGTCGTCTGCCATTTTGTGAATATTCGCCATGTGTGCGGCCATGATGCGCTCGCCATCGGCCTGCTGAAGCGGCTTGCGCGCTGGATCGGGGCGCAGGAATACGACGTAGTACGGTGTAGCCGGCTGCGGGGTGGCCGCCTGTGGCGCGGGTAGCAAGAGGGCTGCCAATAGCAGCGGTAGCAGGAATCGGCCGATCAGCATAATTGAATTCTCCGAACGCAAGATGCCGGCCGGCGTTACGCCCAACCCGGCTTGCGTGGCCCCTCGATCTTAGCAAATTCACCGTCACGGAGTCCCGCCGCAGCTCGCCTACTTGCGCTCCTCAAGTTAATTACGTAGTATAGTGCTGTACTATAAATACTCTGGGATTCTCAGGAGGGCATCGTGCCCAAGCGATATTCACTTTCCGGCGACTCGCTCGCACAAGTGAAGGTGGCGATCAAGGCGGCGCGCACCCCGGCCGAGCTGCGGCGCGCGCTCTGCGTCTGGCTGCCCGCGGCGCTGAGCCTGACGGCAGAACAGACGGCCACCGGTCTGGCCTGCGGGCTTGCCACCGTCGAACAGGTGCAACATCGCCACCGGCGCCTCGGCGTGAGCGCGTTCCGGGACCACCCCAAGCGCGCGTTCCCGCCCGGCGCGGCCCAGGAGCTGGCAGCGGCTTTGAAGCGGGCCCGGAGCCCCGACGAATTCCGGCGCCTTCAGTGCGTCGCGCTGCGGGCAATATTGGACCTGGACGCCAGGCAGGTGGGGGCGGCGGTGGGCTGGGCTCCAGCCACGGTGAGCGCCATCCAGTCGCTGTATTTCCGCCGGGGCGAGGCGGCGCTGGTTCGGGCGCTGGACCCTCCGGCCGCCGTCTTCCCCGCGGGCGGCTCCGCCGAAAAACTGCTGGCGGCCATGCAGAACGCGCGCCGGGTGGCGGACTTTCGCCAGGCGCTGTGCCTCTATCTGCGGATCGTGCTCCGGTTCAGTTCCATCCAGGTAGCGCAAATCCTCGGCTGGCACCAGGCCTCGGTGTCGCACCTGCACCACAAGTATCTGCGCGAAGGGGACGCGGCGCTGCGCGGCGCGGGACGGGGCGGCCGGCGGTGGAAGCTTCTCACCCGCGAAGAGGAAGCCGAGGTCCTCCGCAAGCTGGCCGGCCAGGCGTGGTTTAACGGCCTGGTGGAATTCTCCAAGATCCACGCGGCCTTCGAAAAGAAGGCGGGCCACCCCGTGCCGGTTTCGGTGGTGCTGGAGATCCTCGACCGCCACCACTGGGTGCCCGGCCTCGTGTACGTCACACCCCGCCAGACCCGGCTTCCCGAGGGCGAGCGGCGCGCGCGCGCCGCGGAATTCCGCGTCAACGAGGCGCCCATGCGCTTTTAGCGACTCCCCGCAGGCGGACCGCCCGTGCGGGCTGCCCGCATCGCGCCAGTACTACGTCACCGCGGCGGCGCAGGCGCCAATCTGAAGGAAGAGCCCAAGTGTGTCTGGAACCGGAGGCGCTCGGCTACCCGGCTGGGAGAGGTCCCCGGTCTTCCAACGTTCATGACACTATAAGCTTGTATCGGCACAGCATAATATGCTTGTAAATTGACGGCAGTATATACTTGTATAGACACGGCACGATAAGCTTGTAACGAGCCGGACCGCCAGCGGCGTCGGGCACGGCAAGAGCGCCCGCGAGCCCTCCCAGGATCGCGATGGAGATACGCAGTCGGTCGGCTGGCGCAGGCCTTTCCTTTCACACTTGCGCCAGACATGAGCACTTCGATTCCTTCCCGTCCTAGTCTGACACCGCACCGTGTTCGCTTTCGTTCTTGACAAACTGCGGCACAACCGGGCTGGTAGAGGTGCTGTCATTTGCCCGGCGGCGACGACATAAAGTTCGATGCCGTCGCCATCCGCGAGAAATTGGGCATTACTGGCGCAAGTCTGAAACGAAAGACGTGCGCCCGCCGGCCCGCCCCCGTTTTCCTGCCGCCCTTAGATGTCCAGGGCGATTCTCAACGCGTGCGACAGGCGCGAAAGCTTGTCGAACGAGAGGCTACCGACGAAGTCGGTAAGCCGGCTCTTGGGGATGCTCACCAGGCCGTCCGAGGCAATCCAGCTCGGATGATTCAATCCATCTTCCGGCCCTACGGAGACCTCCGTTTCGAGTCCGTGACCGCGGGTGAACACCGGAGCGCAGACGACCGTGGGGAAACGCGAATCCACGAGGGTCTGGCGGCTGACCACGGTCATCACCCGTTGTTTCTTGGGGTCTCCGCCTCCGGGATGGCGCAGCAGATACAGATCTCCGCGCTTCATCGCTCCTCCCAGAGGTGGTCGAGCGACTGGTAGGCGAGCACATCCTGCATCTCGGCGTTCAGCTCGTCGGCAAAACGGTTGATTTTCTCCGCGTCGCGGGCGTTGGTGGCGGCGCGTTCGCGGTGGGAGAGATACCCGCGCAGCACAGCGTCAACCACCGCCGATCGGGAGCGCCTCTTTCCCGCCACCCGGTCGATGCCTCGAACGACTTCGCGGGAGAGGGTGAGTGAGGTTTTCATTTTCGTTTTCATACCACCATGATACTACCTTTGGCGGGGTGGCGCAGGCGCTTCGTTTCAGGCCTGTGCCACACATCAGCGCTTCGAACTCTTCCCGTGCTGGTCTGCCACCGCACCCCGTTCGCTTCCATCGTACGCGAGGTGCGGGACAACCCCACTTGCAGGGGTGCTGTGGTCTGGCCGGTAGCGACGAGATAAAAACCGACGCCGTCGCCACCCGCGCATTCGCAGGCGACCTCCCTCGGCGCCCGGGCTCGGCCTGGCATTCCCTACAGTCTGCCATCCGACTTGATCGTATGCCCCCCCGAAAAGGGCCCTTTTGGGGCGGAAAATTCCAGATCTGATACACTTTCGGCTTTTCCTAAGGCTTTCTCCGAGGTCAAAACTCGGGCGCCGGCGGCGGGGCCTTTTTCGTGTCTAAGTTGTTGAAACTTGGTTTGACCGTGCGCCCAAGCCTAGGCCCGTAAGTGACTGAAAACACGTGCCATGCCCCCGGGCCGTCTTCGGGCTATTCCCGGAGGCTTTGATCCCTCCCGAGTTTCGATTTTCGAATCTCCAGTTTCAATCTCCCGCAGCTTCGGACCCCGCCGGGGCGCCGTACAATCCCGCGGAGCGGCGTCTATAATGGAACGTTTATGCGCATTCCAGTCCGGGAGCCTTTCGACTTCGGCCGCACCTTGCGCTTCATGCTGAGCCCGCCGGCCCTGCTGAACGGCCGGCGCTTCGAGCCCCTGCTCGACCACTTCGAAGAAGGCGAGTACCGGCGCGCGGCCGAGATCAACGGGCAGCCCGTTCTGTACGGCGTGAAGGAGGCGGGCCGCCCCGCCTTTAAGAAAAAGCCCGGAGGGGCCTCGGCCGAAGGGACGGGCGGCGCGGGGCTCGAGGTGCGCGTGCTGGCCGGCCCCGGCGACGAGGTCACCGCGCAGGCGGTGGCGGCCCTGGTGCGCCGCCAGTTCTCCACCGACCTCGATCTCGGTCCTTTCCACCGCCTGGCCGCCTCAGATGCGGTGCTCTCCGCGCTGGTGCGCCGCTTCCGGGGGATGAGGATCCCGCAGGCTCCGAGCGTCTACGAAACGCTGATTTCGGCCATTCTGGAGCAGCAGGTCAACCTTTCGTTTGCCCATCAAGTGAAGCGGGCGTTGGTGGAGGCTTACGGTTCCGCGGTGGAGTTCAACGGGCGCAGTTACCGCACGTTTCCCGAGCCGGCGCGGCTGGTACTGGCGACGGCGGCGGACTTGCGCCGGCTGCAAATCTCGGGCCCGAAGGCGCGGTACATCATCGCCCTCTCTCTGGGGGCGCTTGACGGCAGCCTCGATCTTGAGGCCCTGCGGGGCGTGGAGCCCGCCCAGGCGCAGGAGCGGCTGCTGAGGGAAAAAGGCGTGGGCCCGTGGACGGCGCACTATGCGGGTTTGCGGGCGCTGGGGCATCTGGACTGCCTGCCGGCCGCCGACGTGGGCCTGCAGAAGGCCGTCCAGCGCTTCTACGGACTGCGGAAGAAAGCCACGCCGGCGCGCGTGGAGGCCATCGCCCGGGCGTGGGCGGGCTGGCGCAGTTACGCCACCTTTTATTTGTGGCTGACTTATTGGGAGGAACCGAAGTTACGCGACGAACTGGCGGCGGAACTCGCGGCCGGGCGGCGCAAATTGCGGGAAGCGCGCGCCACGCGGCCGGGAGGCAGGATGCGAGCCACTGCCGCAGGGTCCGCCCCGAAAGGAGTACGGCGATGAAGACGGCCGGCCCCGATCCGGCGCGCCCATTTCTGGCCCTGGCGGAGCACTCGCTGCGCCGCCACCACCTGCCGCGCGTGGAGGCGTGCTTCAAGCGGCTGTCGGAGGAGCAGATCTGGTGGCGGCCGAACGACGCTTCGAACAGCGCGGGAAACCTGGCGTTGCACCTGGCCGGCAACGTCCGGCAATGGCTGGTGGCGGGCCTGGGCGGCGCCCCGGACGAGCGCCAACGCGACCGTGAGTTCAGCGAGCGCGGGCCCCTGCCGCCCGCTCAAGTGGTTCGAGCCCTGCGCCAGGCGGTGCTGGACGCTTGCCGCGTGCTGCGCCGGCTCACGCCGCGCGACCTCGCGCGCACGTACTCAATCCAGGGGATGCGGGTGAGCGGGCTGAACGCGGCGCTGCACGTGGTGGAGCATTTTGCCTTTCACACCGGCCAAATTGTTGCCTTGACGAAGCAGCAGGAGGGCCGCGACCTCGGCTTCACCCGGCTGCCGGGCGGGAAGCGCAGGAAGCAGGCAGCCCGCGCGCTGCCCGTGCTGTGAGGGCGTAGCCGTCTCCGCCCAGGCCGGCAGCGCGCCGGGCGGGCGCGCCACGGTCAGGAGGACTGCACCACGGCTTTGGCGAGCATCACCAGTTTGCCGGCCGGCACGGTGACGCCGTTGATGGTGACGCTCTCGGTCTCGTAAAACAGCAGGCCCTTCACCATCACGGGCGGCTGCGAGCGGAGGCTGGTCAAGCCGGGCAGGTGCACAAACGATGTGGCGGGGCTGGTGAAGACGTAAATCGGCAGGGCCGGCGCGTCGCCTTGCTGGAACAGCGTGGCGCAGGGCGAAAGGGTGAAGGCGCCGGTGACGTCGTCGGGCTGGACGGCGAGGAGGGTTCCGAAATT
Organism: Terriglobia bacterium; assembly: GCA_035516075.1. GTDB lineage: Bacteria > Acidobacteriota > Terriglobia > UBA7540 > UBA7540 > Gp13-AA77. The sequence goes on from DATJAQ010000207.1 coordinate 11,428, forward strand.
ACCCTCCTGCGTCTGCGTTTTCAGATCGACTTCGTTGGCTGCCGTGCTTACGAGCGGCGTGACCGCCGGCGGAGTGGCGGGTGTGGGGATGGTGTAGACCCCGTGCACCACCACCTGTTCGCCGGGGGCGATGGCGGACGCTCCAAAGGGCAGGGCGGCGAAATTGGTGGCTGGGATGGTGGCGCCCGGCTGCGGCGCGGGCGGATAGGTATTGTAAATCGTGCCCGGCGCGAGGGACACCGTCACGGCCGTGTCGAGGTTCACGCCGGACGCGGGCGGTTGGGCATCGCGCAGAAACATGGTGAATCCGGTCACGTTGCCGTCGGAACCCCGCGTGACCGAAAGCACCGGCCCGATGAAAGCGACCAAATTGTTCGCGGGAAACTCCTGAGGTCCGATGGTGAGGGTGGTCGCCGTCAAGTTGCCGTTCTTGTCGATGTAGGCGTCCGCCGTCGCGTAGCTGTCGGTGAGAATGGTGTCCAAAGGTATCGCGCTGCAAGCTTGATTGGATTGCGGAGAGGCCGGCGGCACCGGCTCCGCGCACAGCGCGGTGGCTTTGGTGAGATCGACCGTGACTCCCGGTCCCGCCACCGAGGAAATAGGGTTGGCCAGCAGTTGAAGCGACACGCCTCCCGTGAACGTGGTCGAGCCTGACACGAAGCCGGTGGTATTCACGGTGGTGACGAATCCTTCAATCCCGTCCATCGTGCCGAAGCCGTTTACGGTGGAGCTGGTAGGAGCGCTGGCGGTGGCTACGGGATCGACGAAGCCGGTGATATTGCCTTGCGAGTCGAGCTGGACAACGTGCTGCAAGTCGAAGTCAAGTGACAGCACGGACACTCCGAGGTTGTCGATCTTGAGGGGGGGACTGACGTTGTACTTAACCGGAGGGCTGCCGGTGGTGAGGCTTTCCGTCAGGATGCCGATGGGCGGATCGTTCGCGGGGTTGTAGACGTACATCGTGAGGGCTGTCAGGCCCACACTGAACTTGTTAAAAGTGCCGGCCTGCGTCGGTCGCACGGCCAGGATGGTCTCGGAATTGCGCAAGGCCGCGAGGTCGAAGTTGATGAGCGTACTGGTGGAGCCCAGCACGCCGACGGTGTTGGTGCTGTTGGCGACATTCAGGGTGAGCTGGCTGACGTCGAGGCGAAGCGCCAGGACGTCGCAGGCGGGCGTATCGCCCAGGACGAAGTAGAGCGTCCCTGCGCCTGAAACCCCGGTGGGCGACGCAGGGGTCGCCGTGGACGATCCTCCACAACTTACACCGAGACAGCCGAGCGCCAGCAGAAGGCCAAGGGCCAAAACGCGTCGTACCATTATCGCTCCCTGAACGTCAAAGCCCGCGAGGTTTCGCCGCCACCCGCCGGGCCGTATTCGCCCTGGCTCCGGCGCCCCCCAAAGCGTCGTCACGGGTTGGGTCCTTAGCTCAGATGTCGAGCCGGCCGTTGCGGGTTATCCGGCCCCGAAGCCGCCTGGGCGAGCTTCGCCCGAGGCTGAAGCCTATCCTTAGTAATATCCCGAATCCGCGGGCGCGCGCAATGCCCGGCCGCCGGACGGAGCACCTGAGTCGCAGTGCGAAGGCCTTGCGGGCAAGGGCGGACCAGAGTATCGTGCAACCTTGGGGGAGGAACGCCGCTACGCCGCCCGGCGCTGCGCTTCGTGGCGGGCTCTCCGGATATTCAGGCATGCTAGACTTATCGGGTGGAGGGATGGGTGAGTGGTTGAAACCGGCGGTCTTGAAAACCGTTAGCCCCGAAAGAGGCTCGGGGGTTCGAATCCCTCTCCCTCCGCCAAGATGTAAGTATATGGCATTGAGTCGCTTACTGTTATTCCGCTGCTTCTGGCGCGCGGCCCGCGCCAAAGAATCGCGTCTTCCAAGATGGCGACTTTTCAGGTCAAGTCCCGAGCGCGGGTCGTAAGGATACTGGCAACAGTGGCTTGTTACGATTGGAACTGCCGGGACGAGGTTCCCTCGGCCGGCCGGTTGTTTGCGTGTGGCCGACGATACGCCCGCCGGCGACGGTAAACGCTACGCCATCAGGAGTCATCCGCGCCTCGTGCCGATGAACACGCAATCTGGGATACTTTGCGATCCCGCAAGCCTGGTTCTCTACGGGCGATGCCAAGCCAGTTCGAGACCTGATGCGCGATTCAGAAAGGGTGAATCGCGGCGAACCTTGAGCGAACCGTTTTCTCCCTTCGAATCGAAACCTTGTATAATCCACACATGCAAAGACCACCGTGGAGCGCAATTGCGCTCGGCTCGCTCTTGCTCATATCGGTGTGCTTAAAAGGAGGACAGGAAGTGCAATCTCCGCAACCTGAGAAGTCGAAGCCGCCTGTCAAAATGGAGCAGCGCGGGCGCATCCTTGGAATCGGCGGTGTCTTCTTCAAATCCGCTAATCGTGATCAGATGCGCGAATGGTATTCGAAGCATCTTGGACTCGCTGACCAGGGCGGAGGCATGATGCTTCCCTGGCGGGAACACGACGACCCGCAAAAGGAACACGTTACGGTTTGGACTGTTTTTCCCAGCTCCACTCACTATTTCGATCCCAGCCCTGCACCGTTCATGATCAACTACATC
>DATJAQ010000208.1:0-14116 GCA_035516075.1 Terriglobia bacterium
TACAAGGGGCGTGGATACGAGAGAATTTCTCAGTTTTGGATGGTTACGGGCACTTGAGGAAAGACGGCGACGTTGCCGCTGGGGTCGAAGGCCTTCACGACGATCATGTGCGGGCCGTTGGCGTACTGGCGGGTGTCGAGGGTGAAGGTGTAGCCGATGTCGGGCGGCGCGTTGGGCCAGTCGGCAGCAACGTCGGGCCGGGAGGTGCCGTAAGTGGCCGTTCCGGCCGCGACGCCATCCACATCCACCTCCACGTTGGCAACCGCCACGTTGTCGAGCGCCCAGCCCGCCACGCCGGTCAAGCCGGAGAGCTGCGCCTCCGGCTGGGGAGAGTCCACAGAGCCAAAGGGAGCGAAGATGTCGGTGGCGGGCAGGCTATCGTGCAGGTCGTAGACCACCTGACGAGCGTGCTGGTAGTCGCCCGCCACCAGATAGACGTCACCCTCGAGGACGCTCCCGGGGCCGAAGCTGAAGAACGTGCGGGGAGCAAAATAGTTGGTGCCGATACCGGTGGGACCGTTATCACCGGCGGCGGCAAACCCGCCAACGTAGGGCGCCATACCAGGCACGAACACCGTAAGTCCGTTGCCGCCGCTATCCGCGAACGCCGCCCACTGCTCGGAAGCGTAGAGCGTGGGACTCCCCGCCGGCAACTGCGGCATGGTGAAGTAGGCGACGGCGTCATTGGTCCAGGGAGCCTGGCCGCTGTAGCGGGCGAATTGGTCGTAGCCGAGGTTGGTGTAGACCGCGGGAAATTCCTGGATGCTGTCGGCGTGCTGGTCGGAACCGAAATGCGTGATCTTGTAATGGACTTTGAACGTGAAAGCGTGCTCGGTGAGCGCGGAAACGGTCGCCTCAACATAGACGTCGCCGAGCACGGGCTGGTCGGGTCCACCACCCTTGTCGTCGGGATTCCACTGGTAAGGCTGGGCCTTGATGTAGAGCGAATCAGCGCTTAGGGTCTGGGACAGCACCGGGCTGCCCCGGTCGTACTTGTCGCCGCCCTGAACCGGATTCCAACCGAAGACGCCGGTGCATCCGGCGCAGCCATCGTAATGCGCGTTTCCGTCGTACTCGGCCACCTGCACCTCGCGGCCTGTGTCGTGCCAGTTGACGAAGTTGGTCCCGTTGAGGCTGACCTCCACGATGGAGCCGCCCCACTGGGTGTCGAGGCCGAGGCGCGAGGTGGTAGAGGCGGTGTCGGACTCCAGGTAGAGGACGGACCCGTTCTGGTAGGTATGGACCGTGACGGCCGGCTCGGCGGTCAGCAGGAGTTGCGCGCTGTGCGCCAGCGTGCCGCTGCTCGCCGAAACTGTGATGGGGAACGTCCCGGCGGGCGCGGACCCCAGGACCGCGAAGGTGAGCGCCTGGCTTCCGCCCGAGTCGAGCGAAAAGGAGGAGGAGGGCGAGGGAACGATGCCCTGAGGGATACCTCCGATGGTGATGCTCACCGGGCCGGTGAATCCATTTTCCCCGTCAATGGTAATCGTGACCGCCGAGGTCACAGTGCCCACCGCCGCGGAAGCCGACACGGGAGAAACCACAAGAATGAAATCGGGCTGCGGCCCGGTGTGCATTCCGGAAGAATTACCGCTGCCTCCGCAACATCCTGTCAGAGCAGCGGCCAGGCAGGCGCAAGTGAGCGCGATCCGCTCGATGGCAGGGCGCCGGTTCGGCCTTCTGACACTCGGTCTCCGAGGCGAACACTGCGGCGATAATGACACGACAGCTCCAAGCCAGCGCCGTTCCAACTTCTTGATACGAGGCCGCGCAAACCAACGGCGAGCTAAGGCTGTGCAAGATCGGGAATGAATCCGGAGCCTCATTAAGCGGGATCTCCAGCATCGATCTTCTGCCTGGGACCATAATGTATAACCCATCGCCGCCGCACGCAACTGGAAATCAGATTCGCGCTTCCAGGTGCTCCCCGTGGCCACGGAGGGCGCCATTCTGCCCCTCCCAAGACGCGCTAAAACCGAAAGTGACGCGCTTTCGCCCGAGGCGGGCGATACCATCCCGTGAGGCGGGTGCACCCCTCAAGCTCCGCCCCGGCGAACGGCCGCTGCCGCGTCGCGAAACGCTACGGCTTCAGCACCGGCAGTTCCTTCTTCCATTGGCTGGCGATGGTCTGTTCCGCCACGCGCGCCAGGTGCTCCGCGAAAAACCCATCGTAAACGAAGCGGGACGTGCGGAGCCCGGCTGCATTCCAGCTCACCGCGAGCTCCCACCGGGCGGCTTCGCCCATTTTCTTCGTGGCGGTTGACACTTGGCGAGACGAGAGCTCTCTCACCGCGGCCAGTGGAATCTCCGCCACTTGCCGATGTTTGCGGGTGAGCACGGTGAGCCGTTCAGCACTCACAACGATGTTGACGTGCGGCACCGGTCTCGAGCTATCTCCGCTTACGAACGAGCCTCCGTTGAGCACCACCAGCGCGTTCAGCTCGCGGGCGACCGCGTCGAGGGACTGCGCTTCAGGCCTCGCCCGGACGAGCAGCCCGATCGCCGCCAGCGCCATCCCAGCCAGGAGCGAAGCGATTCCGGGGCCCGCCGGCGCGTCCGCTCCGCCATGACCGCGCGCGAAGCGCCACACCAGCCAGCCGCCTGCAGCGACGGCTGCGAGGCGCAGGCACGCCCAGGCCGCCGGCCGGCGGCGCAAGCGCCGCAGCCGGGGAATGAGAAGAATGGCGCCGAAGAGCACCGCGAACGCAGCTCTCTTCAGCCGCGAGCCCGGCGGGCGCGGGGCAGCGGCCGCTTCGTCCACCGCTTTGTGTGCAGGCACCGCCATGGCGTGAAGTCTGCCAATCTGTCACAACCCGCCCCAACTGGCAAGGCCGCCGCCTGCCTGCACGCTCCACGCGATGACGGAAAAGCTAGGGCTCAGGGCCCAGCCGCAACCTATTGGGCCTCTGTGAGTTGCAGGGATGGCTGGGGCAACCTATTTGTTTTCAGAGAGATCGTGGGATACCCGATTTGCAGCGGATTCTGCGTCGCATTTTCGATCTATCTATTTGACTTTAAAGCGCTTATCCAACTATCGGCTAAACGGCTTGTTTTCAATAACATCGTGGGATAGCTTTTCGAGGCATTGATTCTAAATGACATTCCGGCTTCGGTCGTCGCTTTCAAAAAATAGCGAATTCCCACTCTTCCGGCCCTGCGCGGCCCACCGGCCTGATTGGCAAAACAAGCCGCACAGGCTCTGGCGCGTCTGAAATTTCGGCGCACCGGAGGATGCCTGACGCTGCGGGTTGGGGACGATTGCCATGCGCTTTCTTGGTGTATTCATGAACTATCACACCCGGCGTTAACGTTATCCTGAGTTTTAACAAAATGTCAAGTCAATTCTCCAGGCCACGGCGCCGCGCGGGACACAGCCTTTGGGGGCGCGCTTGGTTGACACTCTCCTGAGGCGGTCCCTATAATTCCGTCTTCACCCTCGCAGCCCCGCATCGATTTGATCCAAGCTGGCGAGCCAAGAGGAGGCCCTTGTCCACGAGCGAGCAATCCGACCTGGCCGCCCAACGCCGGAAGAAGCTGGAGGCGATCGTCGCCCTGGGCTTTGCGCCTTACCCGCCGCGGTTTGAGGCCACCCACGCGCTGCAGCAGATTCTCGACGAATACTCGTCAAAAACGGGCGAAGAGCTGGAGCGGGAGCGCGTTTCGGTGCGGGTGGCGGGGCGGGTGATGACCATCCGGCCCCACGGCAAGGCGGGGTTCGCGCACCTCCAGAGCGACGGGGCGCGCCTGCAGGTCTATGTGCGCCTCGACGCGGTGGGCGAGCGCGACTTCGAGCTCTACAAGTTGCTCGACCTCGGCGACCTGGTGGGGGTGGAAGGGTACCTGTTTCGAACGCGAACGGGCGAACTCTCGGTGCACGCCGGCCGCCTGGCGTTTCTCGCCAAAGCGCTGCTGCCCCTGCCCGAAAAATGGCACGGCCTCGCCGACGTGGAAACGCGTTACCGCCAGCGCTACGTGGACCTGATGGTGAACCCCGAGGTGCGCGACATCTTTGTGAAGCGCAGCCGGCTGATTCGCGCCATCCGCGACTTTCTGGACGGCGAACGCTACGTGGAAGTGGAGACGCCCATGATGCAGCCCCTGGCGGGCGGCGCGCTGGCGCGTCCCTTCAAGACGCACCACAACACGCTCGACATCGACCTGTTCCTGCGGGTCGCGCCCGAGCTTTACCTGAAGCGCCTGATTGTGGGCGGCTTCGAGCGCGTGTACGAGATCAACCGCAACTTCCGCAACGAGGGCATCTCCACCCAGCACAATCCCGAATTCACGATGCTGGAGTTCTACCAGGCGTACTCCGACTATGAAGAAATGATTGCGCTCACGCGGCGCCTGCTGCAAAGCGCGGCCGAGGCGGTGAACGGGACGCTGGAGTTTACCTTCGGGGGCCACCAGATTTCGCTGGCGCGCTTCGAGCGGCTGACCATGAAAGAAGCCGTGGTGCGCTACTGGCCGGAGGGTGCGGCGGGACCCGCGCTCGAGGACCTTGCAGAGCCGAACGCGATCTTCACGTGGGTGGAGGCTTTTAATACCTGGGCGAAAACCGCCGGCCGCGAACCCCTGGATCTTGCGCCGGGCGGCGCGCCCGGCCTGGCGCTGCAGGCGCTCTTCGAGGAAACGGCCGAGCGCAACCTGATTCAGCCGACTTTTATAACGGATTTTCCGCTGGAGGTTTCGCCGCTCTCCAAGCAGCGGCCGGACGATCCGAACTTCGTGGAGCGCTTCGAGCTCTACGTGGGCGGCATGGAAATGGCCAACGCCTTCAGCGAGCTCAACGACCCCGACGAGCAGCGCCGCCGCTTTCAATACCAGCAGCTTCTGCGCGAAAAGGGCGATCTCTCCGCGCACGCCATCGACGAGGACTACATCCGCGCCTTAAGCTACGGCATGCCGCCCACGGGCGGCGAGGGCATCGGCATCGACCGGCTCACGATGCTCCTCACGGACTCCCACTCCATCCGCGACGTGATTCTCTTTCCTTTGCTGCGGCCACAGCCGAGCGGCGCGTAGCCGGGCGTTCTCCCTCACCCGTCCCGCCTCGCGGGACACCCTCACTGAACAATCAGCGTGAGCGAGGTAGTGGCCGACACCGTACTGGACGCCGCCTTCACCGTAACGGTGTAGGTGCCGGCGGGCGTTCCGGTGGGCGGCGGAGGAGCGGTGCTGGAACCTCCGCAGCCCGCCCAGGCAAGCACGAGAAGCATCGCGCCCGCCAGCGCCCAACCGGCCATCCGCCTTCGGCCTCCGGCCAGCCTCGCGCCGAGCGCCAGCGCGCCTGCCACGATCAGCCAAATCCATGGCCGCGGCCCTGAGGGCGCCTGGGGCCCGGGCGGCACGGAGGCGCGCGCGGTGGTTGTCACCGTCACCACGGCGAGGACCGTGTTAGGGGACGTCACCTGGACCGAGTTCGGCAACACCTTGCACGACGCGGCGGGAATCGACTGGCTGCACGTCAGCGACACCGTCTGGCTGAACCCGCCGGCGCCGGTAACGTTGACGTTGTAGGTGGCGGGCTGCCCGGCCGCCACGGTTTGGGACGAATTCTGGGAACCGAGGGCGAAGCCCGCGCCGGCGCCTGAGAGCGGAACGCTTTGGGGGCTATTGGCAGCGTCGTCGGTAAGGGTGAGCGCCGCGGACTGGCTGCCGACGGCGCTCGGTGAGAAGGTCACCACGATGCTGCAGCTCGCCCCTGCGGCAACCGAAGTCCCGCAGGTGTTCGTCGCAGAGAACTGCGCCGCCGCGCTGCCGGTGACGGCGATGCTGATGATCGTGAGCGCCGCATTCCCGCCGTTGGTGAGGGTGACGGTCTGCGAGGCGCTCGTCGTCATCAAGGCCTGCCCGCTGAAGATGAGGCTGGTGGGCGCGAGGCCCACCGACGGTCCTGTGCCGGTGCCGGTGAGCGCGACCGTCTGCGTGCTGGGGGTGGCGTTGTCCGTTACATCCAGCGTGCCGCTGAGAGGTCCTGTGGCGGTAGGCTTGAAGATCACCATGATGCTGCAGCTCTTCGCGGCGTCAACGGAACTGCCGCAGGTGTTGGTCTCGGTGTAATTGTTGTTGCCTCCCGAGATCGTGATCGAAGTGATGGTGAGCGTGGCGTTGCCGGTGTTGGTGAGGGTCACGGTCTTGGCGGTGCTGGCCACGCCGATCGCCTGATTGCCGAAGTCGAGGCTGGCCGGCGCGAGCGCGGCCCCGGCCGCGGAGCTGCCCGTGCCCGACAGCGGCACCGTCTGGGGGCTGGCGGGTGCGTTATCGGTGATGCTGACCGAAGCCGACCGCACGCCGTTGGCCGTGGGCTTGAAGGTCAGTGTGATGCTGCAGTTCTTCCCGGCGGCAACTGAACTGCCGCAGGTGTTGGTCTCGGAGTAGTCGCCGCTGTTCGTACCGGTCAGAGCGATGCTTGAAATACTGAGCGTTCCGTTGCCCGTATTCGAAAGGGTCACGGACTGCGTGCTCGACGAAGTGCCCACCGGCACGGTGCCAAAATCCACGCTCGACGGCACAAGAGACACAAACGGTCCCATGCTGCCGGTGCCGCTCAGCGCCGCGGTTTGCGGGCTGTCGGAGGCGTTATCAGCTACCGTCAAGGTGCCGTTCTGGGCGCCTTGCGCCGTCGGTGTGAAGGTCACGCTGATGGTGCACGTGCCGCTCGCCGCCAGCGTGGCGCCGCAGGTGTTGGTCTCGGCGAAGGGACCGCTGGTGGTGATTGCGGTGATCGAGAGGCTCTGGTCGCCGGTGTTGGTCAGGGTGATGGTTTGGGGTGCGCTGGTTGAGCCGACGGGCTGATCGCCGAACGCGAGCGTGGTGGGCGCCAGGCTGGCCGCCGGCCCCGAGCCGGTTCCGCTGAGCGAAACGGTTTGCGGGCTGTCGCTGGCGTTGTCCGTAAGAGTCAGCGTACCGCTCTGGGTCCCCCGCGCGGTGGGGGTAAACGTCACGCTGATGGTGCAGCTCGCGTTGGGATCCAGGCTGGCGCCGCAGGTATTGGTCTCGGCGAACTGGGCGCTGGCCGTGACGGAGTCGATTTCGAGTGCGCCGTCGCCGGTGTTCGTGAGGGTCACGGTCTGCGCCGGACTGGTGGTACCGATCGTCTGGGTGCTGAACGTCAGGCTGGCCGGCGACAGGCCTACAATGGGCGCCGTCGCCGTCCCACTGAGCGAGACGATTTGGGGGCTGGTGGGGGCGCCGTCCGTGATGCTCAGGGTGCCCGTATTCGTGCCGGCCATGGTCGGCGTAAAGGTCACGCTGACCGAGCAGCTCCCGCCCACGGCCAGGCTCGATCCACAATTGTTGGTCTCGGCGAAGGCTCCGGTGGTGGACAAACTGCCGATGCTGAGCGGTGCGCTGCCCGGATTGCTGACTGTCACCGGCAGGGGCGAGCTGGTGGTGCCTTCGAGTTGTTCGGGGAAAATAACCGGGTTCGGAGAGACCGCCACCACCGGCTCGTTCAGGAACACTTCGACCACGTTCAGGGCCTGGTCCGCTACGGCCACGTCAGGTGCGTTATCGCCATTGAAATCGCCGATCGCCACCGGCTCCGCCGATCCACCGAGCAACAGCCCGGTGAGATGTTCGAGGTGCGTCTGGAAGCTGCCGTCGCCGTTCCCGAACAGCGTGGAGATGGCGCTGATATCGGCCGTGGTGTTGCCGAGGACGAGATCGACTTTCCCGTCGCCATTCAGATCGCCGGTCGCGATCGAATAGGGCTTCAGTCCGGTGAGGTACGTGACCACCGGCTGCAACGTTCCGGGGCTGGACGCCCCGCTGTTCAGCAGAACTGAGACATTACTCGTGCCGAAATCGGCCGTGGCCACATCGGGGTAGCCATCGCCGTTGAAGTCTCCCACCGCCACGCCTACCGGCTTCGAGGACGAGCCCGCGGAGTATTCCACGTGCGGCTTAAACGTGCCGTCGCCGTTGCCGATCAGCACGGAGACGGCGAAGAGCGCCTCGTCGGCCACCACGAGGTCCTCATGGCCGTCGCCGTCCATGTCGGCGGCCACCACCGAGACGGGCTCCGCGTTCGAGGTGATCGCGATCAGGCTCGGGGTGCCGAACGTGCCATCGCCGTTGTTGAGCAGGATGGCGATCGTCCCGTCGGTTGAATTGGCCACTGCGAGGTCGTTGTACCCGTCGGCGTTAAAGTCGGCGATCGCGACCGAAAGCGGGGCGGTGCCGGTTGGGTAGGCCACCCCCGAGGCGAAGGTCCCGTCGCCGTTGTTGATCAGGACGGAGACGGTACCGTCGTTCTCGTTCGCCACCACCAGGTCAGGCTTGCCGTCGCCGTTCAAGTCGCCGGCCGCGACGAACTGCGGGTTCATGCCCACCGGGTAGTCAACGTGAGTCGCGAAGGTTCCATCTCCGTTGCCGAGCAGCACGGAGACCGAGTTGTCCGACGCGCTCACCGCGGCCACGTCGAGATTGCCGTCGCCGTTAAAATCGGCCGTCGCCACCGAGACCGGGCCCGACGCCACGTTCGTGCTGGTGACCGTGCTGACGAAGGTGCCGTCAGAATTGCCCAGCAGCACGCTGACGTTGTTGTCCAAGGGATTCGCGATGGCCAGGTCGAGGTGCCCGTCGCCATTGAAGTCGTTGGTGATGATGGCGTTCGAGCTTCCGCCGGAGAGGCCGGTAGCGTAGGAGACGTAGGTCGGGAAGGTCCCGCTGCCGCTGCCCAGCAAAACCGACACCGAACCGCTCTTGGTGCTGGTCACCGCCAGGTCGAGGCTGCCGTCGCCGTTGAAATCGCCGGCCGTGATCGCCGTACAAACTGTGGGCGTGACAACGGTCTCCTGTTTCGGGAACGCGCCGTCGCCCTTGCCGAGCAGAACGGTGAGATCGGACTGGCCCGCCAGGGCCAAGGCCACGTCGAGGATACCGTCGTGGTTGAAGTCGCCCACCACGAGCTGAACGGGGTTGAGTCCGGTCTTGTACTCGAGATGCCCCTGGAACGTGCCATCGCCGTTCCCGAGCAGAACCGAGGCCATATTGATCGACCGGTCTGCGGTGACGATGTCGAGCTTGCCGTCGCCGTCGATGTCGCCGAGGGCCACCGATTGCGGGTTGGACCCGGTGGGTAATGTGGTCTGGGCGCTAAAGGTGCCGTCGCCGTTGCCAAGCAGGACGGAGACGGTGCTGTCATTGTAATTGGCAACGACGAGGTCTGGGATGCCATCGCCGTTCACGTCTCCGACAGCCATGGATTGGGGATTCACGCCCGTCGGGTACGTCGTCTGCGCCTCAAAGGTGCCGTCGCCTTTACCCAGCAGCACCGAGACGTTGTCGCCGATCGAATTGAGCACCGCCAGGTCGAGCTTGCCGTCCTTGTTGAAGTCGGCTGCCACCACGGCCACCGGACTCGTGCCCACCGGGTAGTTCACGTAAGGCTTGAACGTGGCGTTTGCCTGACCGAGCAGAATCGACACCACCCCGGCCCCCTGATGGCTCACCGCCGCGATGTCGGGGATGCCATCGCCGTTAAAGTCCGCGCTCACCAGCGCCTCAGGCAGCACGCCTGTTGGGAACCCGGCTTCGTTAAATAGGTAGGATTGCGCCCGAGCGGTGGAGACACCCAGTCCCAAAACCGCAGCCAGGCACACCACGACCGCGCAAAGATATTTATAAAACTTCAACAAGCTATTCCTCCAGATCATTGCGATTGGACTTTCCCAGGCGTGAGCCGCACGCCGGGCATAGCCACCCAGGTTTATCTCCCCAAATCGGCCCGTGGCAGCCCGACCCAGCGAGGCTCCTTCTTAGGATGGGCAGGGAACCTCTCAGATCATGACAGGCTCGATTCTAGCGATTGGCAGAGCGGCTCGTCAAGATGAGGGTATCCGCGTTCGTACCCCCGCGAGTTACCTTCCTTATAACACTACGAGGAGCCGCTTATAAAATCCACTTTACGGCCCGGCGCCCTGGAACCGAAGGGCGTCCTTCACCGTAATGGAAAGAGGAATATCACGAGCGTAGACTAAACGTCGCGAGGGCGGGGGTGGTGCGATGGCAAGCTTCTGGCAGGACGTGCGGTTCGGTTTGAGGATGCTCGGGAAGGAACCCGGCTTCACGCTGATCGCCGTGCTCACCCTGGCGCTCGGCATCGGCGCCAACACCGCGATTTTCAGCCTGGGCAACGTCTTTATGTTCCGCCCCCTGCCCGTGAAAGACGCCGAACGCCTCACGGTGGTGGCCGTCCAGGGCAAGGCAGACTCCGATCCGAACCAGATCTCCTATCCCGATTATCTCGATTACCAGGCGCACTCCTCCGCCGTCTTCACCGGCATGACGGGTTACGTCCTGCATCTCGCGGGGCTCGGTTACCAGGGCCACGCGGACCGGCTGATTGCGGCTGAGGTGCCCAGCAATTTCTTCACGATGCTCGGCATCCGCCCCGCCCTCGGGCGCCTGATCGATCCCGGCGAGGGCGACGCCCCCAAAACCGGCACCGTGGTGGCGCTCGGCCATACCTACTGGCAGAGGCGCTTCGGCGGCGATCCGGGTGTGATTGGCCGCACCGTCAGCCTCGACGGCGTAGCCGTCACCGTGATCGGCGTGGTTCCCAAGGAATTCCTCGGCCCTTACAACCTGGTGGAGCTCGACGCCTACGCGCCCATCGGAATGGAGGGCTTCACGGCCAACTCCGAAATCTTAACCGATCGCCGAGACCGCGAAGTGCGCGTGCTGGCCACCCTCAAGCCCGGCGTGAGCATCGCCCAGGCGGAGGCTGCCCTCAACGTGGTAGGCCACCGGCTGGCGCAGGACTATCCCCAGGCCGACCAGGGCCAGCAGGTGCGGGTGTTCCCCGAGCGCGTCGCCCGGCCTGAGCCCGCCGTCGCCAACTCGATGCCCCTGGTGGCCACGGTCTTCCTGGTGATGGTGGGCCTCGTGCTCGTGGTGGCTTGCCTCAACGTGGCCAATCTACTGCTGGCGCGGGCGGCGGCGCGCGAGAAGGAAATGTCGATCCGCGCCGCGATGGGGGCGGGGCGCAAGCGCCTGCTGCGCCAACTGCTCACCGAAAGCACCCTGCTGGCGCTGGCCGGCGGAGTGGGCGGCGCCATTGCCGGCAATTGGGCGTGCCATCTGCTGAACGGGCTGCGGCCCCTGGGCGACTTTCCGTTGCGGCTCGCCTTCGCCTTTGACTGGCGGGTGTTCGCCTACGTCGCGGGGGTGGCGCTGGCGGCCGGAATCCTGGCCGGCCTGGCCCCGGCTTTGCGCGTGTCCCGAACCGATTTGAACCTGGCGCTGCGCGAGGGCGGCCGCGGCGTGGTGGGCCAAAGCGGGCGGCACTGGCTGCGCAACGGTTTGGTGGTCGCCCAGGTGGCGGGCTCGCTGATCGTGCTGGTGGCCGCCGGACTGTTCACCCGCAGCCTGACCCGCGCGGAATCCATCGACCTCGGCTTCGACGCGCACAACGTCCTGAACGTGGGCCTCGACCCCAGTTTGCAGGGCTACAATCAACCCCGGGCCGAGACTTTCTTCCGCGATCTGCTGACCCGCACCCAGGCGCTGCCCGGAGTGCAATCGGCCAGCCTGGCGTATTCCATCCCGCTCGGCTACTACAACGACGGCGCGCGCGTCTACGCGGAAGGGCAAACCACCCCGCCCGCCGAGCGCGTGTCCGGCGCCACCTTCAACTGCGTCAGTCCCGATTACTTCACCACCCTGCGCATGCGGATTCTCGAAGGGCGCGCCTTTAGCGACGCCGATACCGCCGCCTCCCAGCCTGTCGCCATCGTCAACCAGGCGATGGCCGCGCGCCTGTGGCCCCGCCAGGACCCGCTCGGGCGGCGCTTCAGCTACAAGAGCGCCTCGGGCCCCTTCGTCACCGTGGTGGGGGTGGCGCACGACTCCAAGATGAACGGACTTCTCGACGCGCCGGGGATGTACTTCTACCTGCCCCAGACGCAGAATTACAAATCGATGCACGTCCTCCAGGTGCGGACGGCCGTGCCGCCGGAGTCGATGGTGCCGGCGGTAGAGGGCCTGGTGCGCCAGCTCGACGCGAACCTGCCGGTCTACGACGTGATGAGCATGGACAAGTCGTTGCAGGGCGCCAATGGTTTCTTCCTGTTCAAAATGGGCGCGGGCTTCGCCGGCGCGCTGGGCGGACTGGGATTGCTTCTGGCGGTGGTGGGCGTTTACGGTGTGGTGTCTTACTCGGCCAGCCGGCGGCGGCACGAGATCGGCATCCGCATGGCGCTGGGCGCGCGGCGCGTCACCATCTTCCGGCTCGTCATCGGCCAGGCCGTGCTGCTGGTGGGCCTCGGCATCGGCCTGGGAGTGGTGGCCGCGCTGGGCGTGAGCCGGCTGCTGGTGAGCCTGCTGGTGGGCGTGGCGTCCTACGACCCGCTCACTTTCATCAGCGTCTCGGCCATCCTGATGGCGGTGGCACTTATCGCCTGCTACATTCCGGCCCATCGCGCGGCGCGCGTGGAGCCGATGGCCGCCCTGCGCTACCAGTGAGGCGCCCGCTTATTTCTGCTGGATCGACTTTAGATATTCCAGGACGTTCGTGGCGCGCAGTTTCCCTTGCGCGTCGCTCCCGCTCGCCATGCTGCGGAATAGCGGCCCCCAGATGGGCATGTCCTTTGAGCCGTGGCCCGCGTAGGTCCAGCCGTTGTTGAGCACCGACATCACAAAATCGCTGGGAAACTTGTTGCCGTTGAGCTTGGTGAGCAGGGTCAAATCGGGCGCCACCGCCTTCAAGGCCGGCTCCGCGGGGCCGTTGCCCTTCCCGTCCCGGCCGTGGCATACGGCGCAATTGGCCTGAAAGAGCTTCTCTCCCGAGATCTCGTTGTTTTGCTGCACGGGGACTTTCTTGATCTTCACAGGCGCCTGCGCCTTGGTCTGGGCCGGCAAAGGCGCAGCCCACGCCATCATCACCGCCGCGATCAACGGCGCCAGGAATAACCGTCCCGGCCTGCGAACCTGAATTCTTTGCGACATGGCAGCCTCCTCGTCGTGCTGCGCTGCGGAAAAGACCATCCCGACGATTGTACTCTCCTTTTTTAGGCTGCCTTCTCCGCCCGCCGCTCGCAGTGACCCGAATCACAGGCCCCAAGCCGTCGGACTGGGGCTCCGCTCCCTCCCCTCGGGCGAGAAGCCGCGGGTTGGAGGCATTCAACCGCCTGCAAGCACAGGCCCGAAGCTACCTGCAGCCGCCGGGGTCCATCTCCTATTGCGCGGCGGGGCGGCTTCGGGCGACAATAGACTTGGCGGGTCCGGCGCCCGAGCTGGGCTCCGGAGCGAGGAGTTCGCTTGCAGCCGGGTGGGCAGCATTTTCCAGTTCATATTCTTGCCGACGACAAATTCCGCGACCACTGCGGCATCTTCGCCGTGTATGGCAACGACGAAGCCGCCCGCCTGGCCTACCACGGACTTTACGCCCTTCAGCATCGCGGCCAGGAGAGCGCCGGCATTGCGGTGACGGACGGCAACGTCATCACCTGCCACAAGGCGATGGGCCATGTGGCGGATATTTTCACCGAGCGTGTGTTGGAGGAACTGGTGGGCCGGGCGGCCATCGGGCACACGCGTTACTCCACCGCGGGCGACACCATCCTGAAGAACGCGCAGCCGCTGGTGGTGAGCTGCCAGAAGGGCCAGGTGGCGCTGGCGCACAACGGCAACCTGGTGAACGCCGCGGCGCTGCGGCGCGAGCTCGAAAGCCGGGGCGACATTTTCCAGACCAGCAGCGACACCGAAGTGATTGTTCACTACTTCGCGCGCTCCAAACAGAGCGGCCTGCCCGAGGCGGTGGCCGACGCGCTGGACCACGTGCAGGGCGCGTACTCGCTGGTGATGCTGTTCAAGGAGGCGGTCTACGGCATTCGCGATCCGCACGGGTTCCGGCCGCTATCGCTCGGCACCCTGGGCGAGCCGCCCGAGCAGGCCTGGGTGCTGGCGTCGGAGACCTGCGCCTTCGACCTGATCGGGGCCCGCTTCGTGCGCGATATCGAGCCGGGCCAGATGGTGATCCTCGACAAGCGCGGGCCGACCTTCCTCAGCTTTGCTCCGCCCCAGCCCAAGCAGTGCATCTTCGAGCACGTCTATTTTTCTCGGCCCGACAGCGTGGTGTTCGGGCGCAGCGTGCAGGCCAGCCGCGAGA
>DATJAQ010000209.1:0-15057 GCA_035516075.1 Terriglobia bacterium
GGGCGACCCCGTCACGGCTCACGAGGCGTTCGGCACCGTCGAATCCGTGAAGGCCGTCTCCGAGGTTTTCTCCCCGGTCACGGGTGAAGTGACGGCCGTCAACCCCAGGCTGGCCGACACGCCCGAGTTGGTGAACCAGGATCCCCACGCCGCGGCCTGGCTCATCAAGGTGCACCTCACGGACCGCAGCGAGACCGACGGCCTGATGACGTCCGACCAGTACGAGGCCTATCTGGCCGGTTCCGGGGAAAAAGCCTGATGCGCTACCTGCCCAATTCCGATTCCGACCGCGCCGAAATGCTGGCGGCGCTGGGCAAACAATCCACCGGCGAGCTCTTCGAACAGATCCCCGCCAGGTTGAGGCTGCGCGAGAGCCTGCGGCTTCCCGGCCCGCTCTCCGAGCCTGAGCTCATGGAGTTTTTCGAGCAAGCCTCGCGGGAGAGCGCGCGCGAGTACGTCTCCCTGCTCGGGGCCGGCGCCTACACCCATTATCGTCCCGTAGCCATTGACGCCCTGATTTTGCGCGGCGAGTTTCTTACTTCCTACACGCCGTACCAGGCCGAGATCAGCCAGGGGAATTTGCAGGCGATGTTCGAGTTCCAGACGCTGATCGCCCAGTTAACCGGCATGGAGGTATCGAACTCGTCGCTCTACGACGGATCCACCGCCACCAACGAGGGCGTGCTGATGGCCATGCGGCTCACCCGCCGCGACCGTGTAGTGTTCGCGCGAACCTTGCATCCGGAATACCGCCAGGTGGCCGCGACTTACTTGCGGCAGCAGGACGCGCAGCTTGCCGAAGTGCCGTATTCGCCGAGCGGCCAGATCGACCTGGCAGCGCTCGAGGCCGCCGTGAACGACGAAACGGCCGCCGTGGTGGTGCAATCGCCCAATTTCTTCGGAGTGCTCGAGAAGTGGCCGGCCGCCGCCGAGATTGCTCATCGCCACGGCGCTTTGCTGGTGGCGGTGGTGAGCGAACCGCTTTCGCTCGCCGTAGTGAAACCGCCCTCCGAGGCCGACATCGTGTGTGGCGAGGCACAGTCCTTCGGCGTGCCGGTGGCGTTTGGCGGACCCTACGTGGGATTCCTCGCCACCCGCGAGAAGTTCATCCGGCAATTGCCGGGACGCCTGGTGGGCGAAACCAAGGATAGCGAAGGCCGCCGCGGCTATTGCCTGACGCTGGCCACCCGCGAGCAGCACATTCGCCGCGAAAAGGCCACCTCGAACATCTGCACCAGCCAGTCGCTGATGGCCCTGAACGCTACCATTTACCTCTGCCTGTTGGGCAAAACCGGCCTGCGCGCGCTCGCCGAGCAGAACCTGGCCAAGGCCCGATACGCCGCCGGAGAACTGGGCCGGGCAGCCGGGGCCGCTTTGCCTTTCTCCGCCCCGCACTTCAATGAGTTCGTGGTGAACGCGCCCGGCGATGCCGAGGAATTGCTGGCGGCGCTGCGCGAGGAGAAGATCATCGGCGGCCTCAACCTGGAGCGCTTCTATCCGGAACTCAAGAACCACCTGCTGGTGTGCGTCACGGAGACGGTGCCGCGGCCCGCGCTCGACCGCATGGTGGAGGTCTGGCGGCGCTTCAGCCGGCCGGCCCCCAGCCGCGCGGCGGCCGCTGCTGTCGCGGTGGCGGTGGTAAGATAATTGGCTGAAGTGGCGGGAAGGAGGGCCGGTGAACAATCAACTGTGGGCGGCGACAGCGGTGATCGTTCTTGGGTACATCGTCGGCTTTTATTTTCAGCGGCGGGACTCCGAGAGCCTGAACCGCCGGATCGATGACTTGCGTTCCGACGTCAACCATCGCTTCGACGATCTCATTCGCTACATCGACGCCCGATTCAAAGCCGTCGAGGACCGTCTGGACCGCCTCGAACATCCAGTCGTCAGGTGAAGGAACGCAGGGAGCCCATGGCTGATCGAATCCGAGCTGCGCGTCCGCACATGACGCGCAACGAGCGCCTGATCTTCGAGCGCAGCACTCCGGGGAAGACCGGCGCTGAGCTGGCCCCGCTCGACGTGCCCGCAGCGCCGGCCGCGCAGGTGCTCGGCGAGGAATTCCACCGCGCCGACATCGACGGATTTCCCGAGGTTTCGGAGCTCGAAGTGATGCGCCACTTCACCCGCCTTTCCACGTGGAATTACTCCATCGACGCGGGCGTTTACCCGCTCGGCTCCTGCACCATGAAGTACAATCCGCGGCTCAACGAAGCGGTGGCGCGCTTCGGGGGCCTCGGCACCGATCACCCCTACACTCCGGAGACTCTGGCCCAGGGTTGCCTGAAGGTGCTGGCCGAAACCCAGCGTTGCCTGGCTGAGATCACGGGCATGGACGCGGTCTCGCTGCAGCCCGCGGCGGGCGCCCAGGGCGAGCTCACGGGCCTGCTGCTGATCCGCGCCTGCCTGAGCGAGCGCGGCGACGCGCGCCGCCACATCCTGGTGCCCGACTCGGCGCACGGCACCAATCCGGCCAGCGTCGCCATTTCCGGCTACCAGGCGATGCACCTGAAATCCGACCCGCGCGGCTGCGTGGACCTGGCCGAGCTTGAGCGACTCATGAGCGGAGACGTGGCCGGGCTGATGCTGACCAACCCCAACACGCTCGGCATTTTCGAAACCGACATTGAGCGCATCTGCGAGTTGGTGCACGCCAAGGGGGGCCTCGTTTACACGGACGGCGCCAACATGAACGCCCTGGTGGGGGTGGCGCGGCCGGGCGATTTCGGCGTGGACGTGATGCACCTCAACCTGCACAAGACGTTTTCCACGCCCCACGGGGGCGGCGGCCCGGGGTCGGGCCCGGTGGCCGTGAAGCGGCACCTCGAACCCTACCTCCCCGCCCCGGTGGTGGAGGAAGCGCCCGGCGGCGCCATTCGCGTGAATTTCAACCGCCCGCGCAGCATCGGGCGGGTGCGCGCGTTTTACGGCAACTTCGGCATGGCCGTGCGCGCCCTAGCCTATATTCTAGCCTATGGCCCCGACGGCCTGCGCCAGGCCACGGTGGACGCGGTGCTGAACGCCAATTACGTCAAGGAGCGCATCCGCGACTGCTACGACCTGCCCTACGACGCGCCCTCCCTGCACGAATGCGTTTTTTCGGACCGCCGCCAGGCGGCGCGCGGCGTCCACACCGGCGACATCGCCAAGCGCCTCATCGATTACGGCTTTCATCCCTACACCGTGTCCTTCCCGCTGATCGTGCCCGGCGCGCTGATGATCGAGCCCACCGAAAGCGCCGGGAAATCCGAGCTCGACGCCTTCATCGACGCGCTGCGCTCCATCGCGCAGGAGGTGGAGGAGGATCCGGAGATCGTCCTGAAGGCTCCGCACACCACGCGCGTCGCGCGCCTCGACGAAGCCGGGGCGGCGCGCAAGCCCGTGCTGCGCTGGAAGCCTCAGCCCGCCCCCCGGGCCGATTAACCTACCCATTGGGTGTTTTCGGCTCCGGGCCACATTCTGTTGTGGTTTTTCCTTTACACCGCTCTCCAATCGTGCTAGCTTGTCGAAGAAGACCGAGGGGATTTCTCGCGCAAGCCTCACCCGAAGTGCGCCAGGTTGGAGGCCGTAAAGAAGGGCCGGCACCGAGGTTGGCTTTGACGGGAATCAAGGTCACGCGGAAACTGTTCGACTCCGGGTCCGAGCGAGGCCGCAGGCAGGCCCGGCGGCACCTCGCGTCCTACTGTCGTTGTTGTGTCCGTCTCGCTGTCCCGTCACGGTTTCTGACTTCAAGAAGGGCCGGTCCGCCTCAGCCTCTGTCGGAAGCTCGCGGGAGGAGTATGTCTTGTTCAAGCTTAAGAAAATAGAATTGCTCGGTTTCAAGTCGTTTGCCGACCGCACGCGGCTGGAGTTTGGCGACGGCACGGCGGCGATCGTAGGCCCCAACGGCTGCGGGAAGTCGAACCTGGGCGACGCCATCAACTGGGTGCTGGGCGAGCAGAGCCCGCGCACTTTGCGCGGCGATCGCATGGCGGACCTCATTTTCAATGGCACCCGCCTGCGGCCCGCCACCAGCATGGCCGAGGTCAGCCTGACCCTCATCGACCCTGAGGCGCTGGCGACCGGGCCGGCGGTCGTGATCGAGGGCGCTGCCCACGCCAACGGGAACGGCCACGTCGAAGCTTCCTGCGCCCCATCCCGACTCTCATTTCGCGACGGCGAGATTCTCATTACCCGCCGCCTGTTCCGCTCGGGAGAGAGCGAGTACCTGATCAACGGCGACACGTGCCGCCTGCGCGACATCCAGGATCTGTTTATGGGTACTGGTCTCGGCCCCGACTCCTACGCCATCATCGAACAGGGACGCATCGGCCAGATTCTGAGCTCGAAGCCCTCGGACCGCCGCGCCATCATTGAGGAAGCTGCGGGTGTCTCGAAGTTCCGCACCCGGAAGCGTCTCGCCGAGGCCAAGCTGGAATCGTCGCGCCAGAACCTGGCGAGGGTCACCGATATTCTGGAAGAGGTGTCGAAGCAGGTCGGATCGCTCAAACGCCAGGCCTCCAAGGCCCGGCGCTACCGCGAACTGAGCGAAGAGCTGGGTGCGCGGATCAAACTCACTTTCACGTCGCGGCTCCTGCTGCTCGAAGCTCAGTGCGCGAAGATCCGGGAGGAATTCGAGGTGCTGCAGAGCGCCTGCGGCGAGGCCGGACGCGAAGTGGAGGCCCTCGACTCGCGCGAGAAGTCGGCGGGCGGACGCTATGAGCAACTCGAGGCGGAGCTCCTCGCGTTGCGCGCGGCCAGCGCGCAAGCCGACCTAGAGCGTGAGCGCCTGCTGGCCCGTCTCGAACAGATTCGCCAGCAGATCGACGCCCTCGACCGCCGCCGCGCCGAGGCGGAGAGCGAACGCGCCGGGCTCGGGACTGAGCTGAACGACCTCGAGCGCAAATCGGCAGAGTGTTCGCGTCACGCCAGCGAGGTCCGGGACGAGGCTGCTCGCGCTGGGGTAACGGTGAGCAGCTTACGAACCCGCCAGACTGAGTTGGCTGCGGCGGTGCACCAAGCCGAGCGGCGTCTGGACGCCTGCCGCCAGGGCCTCCTCAGCGCCGTGGCCCGCGCCGCTGAGCTTCGCAACCAGCTGGTTCAGTCCGGCGAAAGCGCCCTCCTACTCGATCGCCGCGCGGAACGGCTCGAAGCTGAACGCCTGCGCGCCGCCGAGGAGCATCTGAAATCCTCGGCGGAATTTGAGGCCTGCCAGCTCGAGCACGCCTCTGCCGAAGGGTCGCTAGCCGCCGTCGCCGACGCGGCCCGCGATGCCGCCGCCCGCCTCGAGCAGTCCCGCGCGCAGGAAGCCGTAGAACGGGCCCAAGTGGAAACCATGCGGGACGAGCTCTCGCACGTGCGAGCGCGCCACGAGGCGCTCGGCGAGTCGCTGGCGCGCCACGCCTACAGTACCGAGAGCGTGCGCCGGTTGCTGTCGGGGTCCATCGCGGAGAATCGTCCCAACAACGGAAGGTTCCGCCCCCTCGGCGTTCTGGCCGATTTCCTCGAAGTGACGCCCGGTTATGAAGAGGTCGTGGAGGAGTTTCTAAAGCAGGAGCTCGACTGCGTTGTGGTGGAGCGCCACGAGGACGCCCGGCATGGACTGGACCTGCTTCAGGGCGAGGGCTCTGGGAGGTCGACGTTCTTTGTCACACGGCTCGACTCGAACGGCCACCACAACGGCGCCGCGTCCGCGGAGCCGATTTCCGGCGTCCGGGCGCAACTCAGGGATGTTGTCCAATTCGCGCCTAGTCTCGGGCTGAAGGATGGTCTTCCCCTGCCCTCATTGGCGCACGCCTATGTCGTGGAGGATGCCGAGGCCGCCGAACGCCTCTCCGGCGAGTACCCTGACTACCATTTCCTGACGCCGCACGCGGATCACTATTATCACCGCCTCGTTACCGGAGGAAAGGGGCCCAGTGCAGGGCCGCTGGCGCTGCGGCGCGATTTTCGGGACCTCGAGCGCCGCAAGTCGGAGCTTGACCCGGCTTTCGAAGCGGCGCGAGCGGCCTTGAACGACACGGCGGCCCGGGGCCGTGAGCTTGAGGAGGAAGTCCGGCGGCTTGGCGCCGCCCACGTCGAGGCGGAAAAGAGCGGGCTTCGACTGGGAGAGAGGCTGCGTCAATCGCAGCAGGCGAGCGAGCGCGGCCGCCAGCGGCTGGAGTTGTTGGAAAGCGAACTCCGCACCACCCGCGACGAAATCGAAGCGTTGCGCGGACGGCGTTCCGAGATCGAGGTCGAGCTTGAGGCCACCGCAGGCCAGCAGGCCCGCCACGAAGAGGAGATCGCCGCCGCCGGCGAGGGCGCGCGCCGGGTTCGGGAAGAGGGCGAGCTGCTGTCTGCGGAACTGCTTCAGGCGCAGGCGCGTCTGAGTGCACTCGAAGAGCGAAGCCAGGCGGCCGACGGGGAGCGCGCCGAGCTCGACAGCCGCCTGACGGCTGCTCAGGCCCGTCTTGCCCGCCTGGATCATCAATCAGCCGCCTGGAATGAGGAGCAATCGGCGCTCGGCGAGGAGTCGCGCGGACTGGCAGCCCGGCGTGAAGCCCTCGAGGGAGAGCAGGTACGGGCGCGGGGCCGAATGACGGCTCTTGCCGAAGCATCTCAACAGGCCCACCGCGACCGCGATGAATTGGGGCCCATGGTGGAAGCGGCGAGGGCCCGCCTTGAGGCCGCTCGCGAACGGCGCTCGGGCTGTGAGGTTGCGCTGGCGCGCGCCGAGTCTGACCTGGATCATCACTCGGCGCTGTGCCGCGAAGAGTTAGGCCGCGATCCGGCGGAGCTTGCGCGTGACCTTGAGCCCGGGTTGGCGCTGGCCGGCCAGGCGCTGGAGACGGCCGAGGCGGAAGTCCGCGAACTCAAGAAGCGTATCGCCAACCTGGGTCCGATCAACATGATGGCGCTCGAAGAGCTTCGCGAAGCCGAAGAGCGCTTCACGTTCCTTGAAACTCAACGGCAGGACCTGCTGGCCTCCATTGACGACACCAGCCAGGCCATTCACGAAATTGATGAGGTCTCGCGCCGGCAGTTTCTTGAGGCGTTCGGAGTTATCAACACCAACTTCGCGGAGACCTTTCGCACCCTGTTTGGCGGTGGCGTCGGCACGATGCGGCTGAGCGACGAGGCGGACCCGGACAGCGGCATCGACTTGGTGGCCCAGCCTCCCGGGAAACGGCTGCAGAGCGTGCTGCTGCTGTCCGGCGGCGAAAAGGCGCTGGCGGCGCTGGCCCTGCTGATCGCAATCTTTCGTTATACCCCCAGCCCATTTTGTGTTCTGGACGAGGTCGATGCTCCGCTTGATGACTCCAACGTGGAACGGTTCACGCGTATGATCAAGGCCATGAGCCGGCACACTCAATTCATCCTCATGACGCACAACAAGCGTACAATGGAGATCTGTCCGCTGATGTACGGCGTCACGATGGAGGAGCCTGGAGTTTCGAAGCTGGTGTCGGTTCGCTTCGAGACTCAGGAGCGCGATGAACTGCCCGCCGCGGCGTCGTTCTAGACCCCGTCGAGAGGGTTGCTTGAACACCAGGCAGGCGCCGCTGGCGCTCGGCGGCGTTGCTGCGCGGCTGGTGTTCGGGTGCGCCTTCGCATCGCTGGGTCATTCGGTCTGCTGCTCCGGTGCTTCCATCTCATCCGGTTCCGTTTTGCGATTGACAACGCCGAAACTTCGTCTAGAATGACGAACGGTCCAGGGGATATCGTGACTCAAGTCACTTCATCTGTTCTGCGGGAATCATCGTTCGCGGGCGCGAGGCTCGTTTCTAGGGGCAAGGTCCGCGACGTTTACGAGGCCGGCGCCGAGCACCTAGTGGTCGTGGCCACGGACCGCCTCTCGGCCTTCGACGTGGTGATGGAACAGGGCATCCCAGACAAAGGGCGGGTGCTCAACCAGATCTCCTGCTTCTGGTTTGAGTGGCTCGACGGCTTCGTCGAGGACCACTTCGTCACGGCGAATGTGGATGAGTATCCCGCGGAGTTCCGGCCCTACGCCGACCAGCTCGCCGGCCGGTCGATGCTGGTGCTTAAGGCCCGGCCTTTCCCGGTCGAATGTATTGTGCGGGGGTATCTGGCCGGCTCGGGATGGAAGGACTATCGCGCCACGGGCGGCATCTGCGGCATTTCGCTGCCCCCCGGACTCAAGGAGTCTTCGAAGCTGGAGCGGCCCATCTTCACGCCCTCCACCAAGGCCACCTCCGGGCATGACGAGAATATCGACTGGGACGACATGGTGACGCGCATCGGGCCGGAGGCCGCCGAAGAGCTCCGTGCGAAGAGCCTCGCGGTTTACAGCAGAGCCCGCGACTACGCGGAAGGCCGTGGCATTCTCATCGCCGATACCAAGTTTGAATGGGGTTTGCGGGGTGACAAGATCATTTTGATCGACGAAGTGCTGACGCCCGACTCGTCGCGATTCTGGCCTCAGCAGGGCTACCGGGCGGGACAGCCGCAGCCTTCTTTCGACAAGCAGTTCGTCCGGGACTACCTCGAGGCGACCGGCTGGAACAAACAGCCTCCGCCGCCGCCGCTGCCTCCGGACGTGGTCGAGCGAACCAGCGAAAAATACCGCGAGGCCTATCGGCTGCTCACGGGGCGCGAGTTGCGCTGAGCTGCGCCCAGCATAGAGATCTGCTCATGTTCAACCTTTGGAACTGGCTGGATTGGGCGCTGGCCCTGATCGTGCTGCTTTCGACGCTGTCGGGGGTGAGCGAGGGATTCACGCGCGGACTTATCGGTCTGGCATCGCTGATTGCCGGTCTGATCGTCGCCGCGTCCGGTTACCAGGCGTTGGGCGACAGGCTGGGAGCGTACATCCACTCGGCCTCCTTGGCCCACGGAGTCGCGTTTCTGATTCTGTTTGTAGCGGTGCTGATTGTGGGGGGCCTGATCGCGGGGTTTGCCCAAAAGTTGGTCAAGACGGCCGGCATGCGCTGGCTCGACCGCTTTCTGGGCCTGTTTTTCGGACTGCTGCGCGGTATCCTGGTGGACGCCGTCGTGATTATGGCGATGCTGGCGTTCTCCATCAAGGCGGAAGCCGTGCGCAGCTCGCATCTCACTCCGTCGATCATTCGCGCTTCACAGGCCACCGCCGCCCTGATGCCGCCCGAATTCCGAAAGCGGTTCGATGCCGGCCTCGACGATCTCAAGCGCGCGCTCGTGAAGGCGGAAAAGCGCACGACAGGCAACGAACCATCCGGCAGGTGATTTCACAAAAAGGGGAATCGGGTGAAGGACCTACTTGAAGCGCTCATCAACCAGATGGTTGAGCACGGGATCGCCTACGAAGACGCCGTGGCCGAGTTCGAGAAGCGCTTCATCAAGCGGGTGCTCGACAAGGCCGACGGAAACCAGACCCGCGCCGCCCTCGAGCTTCGCATCCACCGCAATACGCTGAGCCGGAAGATCGAGGAATTCAATCTCGATCACCGGTCCCACCCGAAAAAGCGCGGCCGCCGCTAAGTTCCAAAGCATCTCTCCACCGGCCGGCTCGCCGCAATCCTGACGAGCAGCCGAAACCCGGTCAGTGCGCGGCCGCCGCGTGCGGGCGCCGCCGTACCGGTGCGTGCGGCTTTGGCTTTTCGGCCTTCCTCTTGTCGGCCGCGGCGTCCAGGTACTGTTGGTCAATGCTGCCGCCGGACAGCGTCAGCACAAAGCTCGGGGTGTTGGTGTAAGCGGAAATCGTGCCCTTGAACACCAGCAGATCGCCCTTGGCCAGGTCTTTGCACCCCGGCTGATTGTCCTGCAGCTCGACGTCGTACACACCGTCCTTGGCCTTCGATTCGTCGGTGATGTCGACGCGAACCAGGAAGGTGCCTGGGTCGGTTCCCTTTTCCACGCTGTCCACCACCCCCGGGCCGCCGAAGGGCTGGCCTTTAATCTGTGCCCAGGTCTGCGTTTCGGTATCTCCGCCCACTTTGAGATTGTCTTCGTAGTTGTAAAAGGCATCGATGAACTGGTTGCCGGTCGCCGCATGTTTCGGGGCTTGCGCCACCTTGAAGTCAGCCGGGGGCTCCACGCTGGCCGCCGCCTGGGTCTCGACATCACCCTGTCCGGCGTCCGACCCGTGCCGGCTCGAATACACCTGCTCGTAATACTTCTCGATGGCGGCCGCGTCGCCCGCCTTGCCCGCCTTCGCCAGCGAGGCCGCACGGGCCAGGTTCCAAATGGCATGGTCGTAATCGGGAGGCGTCGAGTTCAGGTACGCCAGGCCCAGGCGATAAAACACGTAAGGATCACTGGGGTTGTCCTGCTTGGCCGTATTGAAATCGGTGATGGCGGTGGGGTAGTCCTTCTTTTGGAGCGCCGCGAAACCCAGCGCCTGGTTGAAAATCGCCCGCTTCGCCTTCACGTATTCGGCGAACTGAGCGTCGCTGGCCTGGGCCGGCTTCTGGAGCTTCCCGATGAGGTCGAGTCCGTGCTTGGCGTTGCTTTCAGCCTGGTCCAACTGGGCGCTCGCGTCCGCGCTCTTGGGGTCGAAAACGAACGGGAACGCGAAGCTCAGATAGCTCACCGCCTCGACGTTGTCCGGGCTCGCCGCCACGGCCTGTTTGGCCGCATCAATGGCCTTCGCGCTGTTTCCGAGCTGCTGGTAGGCGGTCATCTCGGCCACGTAGGCGCCCGACTTGAAGTCCGAGCTCGGGTACTTCTGTACGAAAGCCTCCGCCGCCTTGATCATGGCATTGGGGTCCTTCGCCGCCAGAATCGGTTGAAAGGCGTCGTACTCTTCGCGGCTCTTCCATTGCGGCTGCTTGGGAGCCGCCGCGTCCTGCGCGGGCCCGGCCAGCGCGAAGTCAGGCGCCGCCGCGCGCGCGGGCGCCGGAGCAACAATTCCGCCACAGATCATTCCCGCCAGGGCTGTAAAGCCCGCAAGTATAGTCGTGCTCTTTTTCATCGTCCTCGTGACCTCAGTGTCTGAAGGATGTGGACCATTCAAGCTGCCGACGATCCAAGAGCCGGTCCACTGCGCGCGGCACGCTCACTGATCTCATTCTCTTCCCCAGCGTGCGCGAAAGCTGCCGCAACTTGAATATCAGGACTGCCCAAACATTTCAAGCGGAATCTCGCGGGGCAGCGGCATCCTCACCACAGTATACACCGAAGCGACAGACTTTCGTTTGCAAGCTGCGAGCGGCACCGCCAGGTTTCGGCGTCGCCGAACAATCCAGCGAGAATGGCTTGACGCGCAGATCGGCACTCCGCTAGACTCGCCGGCCGGCGCGCCGGTGACCGCCAGAAAAATGGTACCTTGTCTCATGATGACGCCGGCGGCACACGCTCTCGACCGCCTCTGCACAGAGAGGAACTCGCTTGGCGCTGCGTCCCCTTGACCTGGCGGTTGTCGTTGCATATCTGCTGGGGATCACGCTATTTGGCGCTCGATTCCGGAAGGGCCAGCGGACACTCTCGGACTACCTCCTTGGGGGAAGGCGGCTGCCGTGGTGGGCTCTCGCCCTTTCGGTGGTGTCGGCCGAGACCAGTATCCTGACGATCATCAGTATCCCCGGTATCGCTTACAGTTCGAACTTCGGCTTCCTGCAGCTAGTCTTCGGCTATCTGCTCGCCCGCGTGGTAGTTAGCTTCGTATTGATCCCGCGCTATTTCACGGGCGAGATCTTTACCGCCTACCAGTTTATCGAGCGCCGCTTTGGGCCGCGTCTCAAACAGTTCACGGCGGCGTTGTTCCTGTCAACCCGAGCGTTGGCGGAAGGCGTACGTGTTTTTGCCATTGCGATCGTCCTGCAGGTGGTCTCGCACACCGGCGTTCTGACGGCGGTGGTTGTGATTACACTGCTGACGCTCTTCTACACGTTCGAAGGCGGCTTGGCCGCTGTGATCTGGACCGACGTGCTCCAGCTCGCCATTTATCTGGCGGGTACAGCGGTCGCGGTGTGGGTGGCCGTCCACGCCATTCCGGGAGGATGGCACTCTATGCAGGCGGTCGCCCGCGACTCGGGCGACAAGTTTCGGGTGTTCGATTTTCACGTCAATTTCCATGAACCCTATCTCTTCTGGTCCGGCCTGATTGGGGGCACTTTTCTCACCAGCGCCAGCCACGGCACGGATCAACTAATTGTCCAGCGCCTGTTGGCAGCGCGGAACAAACGCCAAAGCCAGGCGGCACTCCTTTCAAGCGGCGTCGTGATTCTGGGGCAATTCGCCCTGTTTCTCCTGGCGGGTGTAGCACTGTTCGCCTACTATCGGCAGTTCCCGCCCGCAGCTCCCTTCACGCGGCCCGACCAGATCTTTCCCACGTTTGTCGTAACCAGGCTCCCCATGGGCTTGGGCGGCCTGCTCACCGCCGCAATCCTGGGCGCCGGGATGGCCAATTTGAGCGCCGCGCTCAACGCGCTGGCATCGAGCTCAGTGGTGGATTTCTACAAACCCTTTCTGCACCCCGGCGCAGATGAACGCCACTACCTGATGGCCTCCCGGGTGGTGACACTCGCCTGGGGCGCCGTGCTGCTTGCCATCGCCCTGGCCGCGGCACGTCTGCATGAAAGCGTGCTCGAGCTCGCCCTCACCATTGCTTCGGTGCCCTACGGAAGCATGCTGGGGATCTTTCTTCTCGGTGCGCTCACCCGAAGAACAACCCCGGCTGCCGCCTTCCTGGGCGCCCTGACGGGCCTCGCCGTGCTGGTTGCCGTTATCCTGTGGACCTCAGTCGCCTGGACGTGGTACGTGGTCATCGGGACGGTCGTCACCTTCGGCGCGGCCTGGGGGTTGAGCAGGTTGCAGAACCCCGTGAACGCTGCTCCAGGCCCGGCGGCGCGCTGACTGCGATTTGAAAGGACAGATTACAATCTCAACCATGCCCACCACCCGCCCCTCGGGGCCCATCCAGCTCGTCAGAGGGCTCGGCCCCTACGCCACCACCGCGGTGGTGGCCGGAACGGTTATCGGGACGGGCATCTTCATTGTGCCGAGCTTGATGCTGGCGCACGTGGGCACGCCTCTGAAAGTGGTCGGCGTGTGGGTTTTCGCCGGGCTCCTGAGTTTCTGCGGGGCGCTGGGGTATGCAGAACTCGGGGCCGCGCTACCCCAGGCGGGCGGCGAGTACGTCTATCTGCGCGAAGCCTACGGCCCCGGCATGGGCTTTTTATATGGCTGGACTCAGTTTGTAGTGGCCAAAGCCGCTTCGATCGCAACCATCGCCACGGGCTTCCTTTTATATCTAGCGTTCTTCTTCCCGGGCCTCGCCAAGGTAGTCTGGCAACCTCCCGGCGGGAGGGGCCTGGCATTGGACTTCAAGCTGACCGGGCTCCAGCTTGGTTCGGCCCTGCTGATCCTGCTGATCTCCGGACTGAACGTGCTTGGGGTTCGTCGCAGCGGCACCGTGCAAACGGTCTTCACCGTGGCCAAACTCTCCGTGCTCGGAACGGTCATCGTTCTGGGCCTCGTCCTCGGGCACGGCTCTTTCGGGCACTTCCTCGTGTTGGCAAGGGGCGCGGGCGCAGTTACGGCAGCATCCTCTGGCTTCCTGCTGGCTACGGTTTCGGCCCTCTGGGCCTTCGACGGGTGGAACAACCTGAGTATGGTCGCGGCCGAGGTGGAAAACCCGCAGCGCAATATGCCGCGCGCTCTGATTGTAGGATCGCTGATTGTCCTGGCGGTTTATCTGCTGGCGAATCTCGTCTACTTCTATGTGCTCACACCCGACGAAGCGCTGGCCACCAGCACCATCGCCATCACCGCCGCCCGTCACTTTCTGGGCGCGGGCGGAGCCACTTTCGTCGCAGTGGGCGTCCTGATCTCGATCTTTGCCGCCCTGAATGGGTCGATCCTGTCAGGTTCGCGGATTCCCTACGCCCAGGCCCGCGACGGGCTATTTCCCGCAGCGCTGGCCCGCGTGAATCCGCGCTTCCACACTCCCGCCGTCGCCATCGCGGCCCAGGCGGTCCTGGCTTCCATCTTCGCGCTCACTGGAGCCTATGAGACTCTGTACACGAAGGCGATTTATTCCGAATGGATCTTCTACGCGCTCGTCACGGCAGGACTCTTGATCCTGCGCCGTCGCCGCCCGGAGCTTCGCCGCCCTTACCGCACCTGGGGCTACCCGGCTGTCCCGCTGCTTTTCGTCGCGATCGCGGCCCTTCTCCTGGGCGATACGCTGCGCGAACGGCCCGCCGACGCGCTTTGGTGCCTGGGACTCGTGGCAAGTGGCATTCCGGCGTATGGTATTTGGAGATGGCTGAAAGCCCGGCAGGCCTAGCCGGCAAATGCGGAGGGACTCTTAACCCAAACCCAAGCTTGGGCAGGCCCTAAAGACACGAATGGGGGCGGGTGCCCCACACCAAGTCCCGCCCCGTTTCATCGAGTCGTTCGTTACCCGTCACTCCATTGAGCCGGAGTGCTTCCCCAAGTGTGCCGCAGCGCCCGGGCCTACGGGCAACTGTAGCCCGTCGCAGGTGAGTAGGGACTGGGTAAGACACCAGGGCCAAAGACCTCATTGTTAAAGTTGTTCAGCGCGCAACCCGCAAGGTTCGCGTTCTCGGCCGCCGCCGCCGCCGTGGCATTGGCTGCGTTCGCCGCCGCTACGGCCGATTGCGCCGTCGAGTTCGCTGCGTTGGCCGCGTCCCTGGCATCGTTGGCCCGCGAGATGCTGATGCCCGCCAGAATCGCCGCCACCACCCCGGCTCCCAGCGCGCCGACGTCCAGGATCTCGTCCGTGCTGCCGCCCAGCTTCTGCGACCCGCCCGTCTGCGGCACCGGTGCCCGCGACGTCCTCGCCGCCAGCGTCAGGCTCTTCCCTTGCGCCACTTCCACTGTCCGTCCTGCGCTGGCCACCTGCAGCGTGCCTTCCTTCGACGTCACCGTCACCACCCCGTTCAGCATCGCCACTTCGCCCAGCGTCTTGTACCCCGTCGCCGGCGCCACCTCGTACTCTCCCGCCTTCACCTTCATCCCCGTCCGGTTGCTCGCCTGGTACAGCGATACATTGCCCTGTCCCAGCACAACCTCCACCGCGTTGGCCTCCCGCAGGAACGACGCTTCCGTCTCCCGCCCGAACGCCATCCGGTTCCCGTTCTCCAGCGCCACCACCGCGGCCCCGTCCCTCACCTGCAGGCTGTCGCCGCTGAA
>DATJAQ010000210.1:0-8040 GCA_035516075.1 Terriglobia bacterium
GCGGCTCTGCGGGGGGCGGGGGGGGTGGCGCCTTTTGCTGTTTTTGTGTTTGCGGATTCTGGCTATTGGGCTGCTGCTGTCCCTGCAGGGTGCGCAGGCCGACGGGCACGAGCGCCAACGCCACCGCTGCTCCCAGGACCGCGCCGCCGATGGTCTGCTTCATGCCGGCTTCAATTCCTTCCCATTCGCTTCGCTCTGACAGGGCGAGGGCCTACGCCTAATATAGGCGAGCCTCGGCGCTTGCGCAAGCGCGACGGTCCGAGGCGATTCGGAGCTGCCCGCGCCCGGCGCAATTCACGAACTCACCTGAGCGTGCCGGCGGCCTTTGGCATCGATCTGCAGGCGCCTGATTTTCTGATTCAGCGTGGACAGAGGAATGCGCAGGCGCTCGGCAGCCTCCGTCTGGCTCCACTTGCAGCGTGCCAGTGTCTCCAAAAGGAGGTGGCGCTCGAAGGCCTCGGTCATCTCGAAGAGCGACCGTCCGTCGAGGTCAAACACGGGGCTGGCACTCCGCGGGGTGCCGTTCGCCGAGACCTGCTCGGGCAGCACGGCCGGCGTCAGAAGCGGCTCCGAGGACAGCACAACCGCCCGCTCCACCGCGTTTTCGAGCTCGCGCACGTTCCCGGGCCAGTTGTAGTCCATGAGCAGCTTCAGGGCCTCGGGCGAGAAACGCAGCCCGGTGCGGCCGTTTTCCTTCGCAAACCGGGCCAGGAAGTGCTCCAGCAGCAAAGGAATGTCTTCCTTGCGCTCGCGCAACGGAGGCAGCGATAGCGTGATGACGTTCAGGCGGTAGTACAGATCTTCCCGAAACCGGTTTTCCTGCACCAGGTTCCGCAAATCGACGTTGGTGGCCGCCAGAATCCGCACGTCAACCTTCACCGTTTCGGTGCCGCCCAGCCGCATGAACTCGCGTTCCTGGATCACGCGCAGCAGCTTGGCCTGCGTTTCCACCCCGATGGTGCCGATCTCGTCGAAGAAGATGGTGCCCTGGTCGGCCACCTCGAACAGGCCCCGCTTCGAGGCGATGGCGGAGGTGAATGCGCCTTTGACGTGGCCGAAAAGCGTGCTCTCCAGCAGGTCCACAGGCAGCGAACCGGTGTTGACCGGCACGAATGGCCGGTCCGCGCGGGGGCTGTTGGCGTGAATGGTCTTGGCCACCAGCTCCTTGCCGGTCCCGCTCTCACCCTGGATCAGCACCGTGGCCCGGCTGGCTGCGACCTGAGTGATCAGATCGAAGACCTTTTGCATGACGTCGCTCTTGCCGACGAAGCCTCGAAATCCCCAGAGCTTTTGCGCGCGCCGGAGCTGGATGTTTTCCTCTTTCAAACGCGACTTCTCGATCAGGTTCCGCACTTCGAGCAGCAGCCTGTCGTTGTCCCAGGGCTTGGTCACATAACTTTCGGCTCCCTCTTTGGAAGCCTGAAAAGCCGTCTGGCTGGAGTCGTAGGCGGTAATCATGATCACGCCGGTGCCGGGGCTGTCGTGCTTCAGGCTTTTGAGCACGTCGAGACCGCTTCCGTCCGGCAGGTTGATGTCGACCAGCGCCAGGTCATACGGGCGCTCGTTCAGGCGCTTCAGCCCGTCTTCGGCGGTACCGGCCGAGTCCAGCGCGTAGCCCGCCGAGCCCAGCAGCTCCTCGAGGCTCTCGCGAATCTCTTGTTCGTCGTCGATGATGAGGATCGATCCTTTAGAGGGCATGGACAGTCTTTTTCAGGGCCGGAAACTCCAGGCGGAACGTGCTGCCGTGGCCGGGGCGGCTCTCCACCTGTACGTTGCCGGAGTGCTCCCGAATGATGCCGTAGCTCACCGCCAGACCGAGGCCGGTGCCGCGGCTCTTCGATTTGGTCGTGAAGAAGGGATCGAAGATCTTGGTGAGGTGATCCGGCGGAATGCCGATGCCGGTGTCGCACACCTCGACGCGCACCACGGAGTCCTCGCGCTCGGTCACCAGGGTCAGTTCGCCTCCTTTGGGCATGGCATCCCGGGCGTTCACGAGCAGGTTCATGAACACCTGCTGCAGCTTGCCGGGATTTCCCCACACGCTGGGGAGTTCGGAGGCGAGTTGCAGGTTGAGCTCGACTTTCGCGGCCTTCAGCATGGGCTCGACGAGCGAAAGCGTTTCCTGAACAACTTTGTTGAGGTCGAGCTCGGCGAATTCCGTCCCGCTGACGCGTGAGAATTTGAGCAGGCTGTTGACGATGTCCGAAGCGCGAAAGGCCTGTTTGACAATCTTCTCGAGCGTTCGCGAACGCGGGTCATCGGGCGGCCCCTGCCGCAGGAGCATCTGGCCCTGGGAGGCGATTACGGCCAGCGGGGTGTTCACCTCATGAGCCACGCCCGCCGCCAGCAGGCCGATGGACGAGAGCTTCTCGGCCTGAATGAGCTGGTCCTCCAGGCTCACCCGGTCGGTGAGGTCGTTGAGGATCAGCAGGCTTCCAATCACCTTGCCGGCGAGATCCACCAGCGGGGTAACGGAAATGTTCACCACCAACTCCCGGCCCGCCGCGGTGCCGAGGCGGAACTTGTAGAGGGAGTGCCCCTCGGGCACGCCGCTCGAGGCGGGAAGCTCGGCGAGGAGTTCCGCCGGGAACACCTCGCCCAGGCGCCGGCCCACGGCTGCGGAGCGCTCCAGGCCGTAGAGCTTCTCCATAGCCGAATTCCACGACTCGATCCGGCCCTCCAGGTCCAGGGACAGCACGCCGGCGCTGATGGACTCAATGATGCTCTCGCTGAAGTCGCGCAGCGCGCGCTGCTCGAGCGCCTGCTGTTCCAGCGATTCGTAAAGCCGGGCGTTTTCGAGCGCGATGCTGAAGTAGCCGGCGATCGTCTTGAGCAGGTCCACGTCTTCGCTGGAGAGGTAGTCGCCCTGGCGCGTCTTGCCGAGGCCCAGATACCCGAGCGTGCGGTCCTTGATCCGGAACGGGAGGTAGTAGTGGAGGTCGAGGTGCTCGATGGTGGCCGCCGCGGCCGGCGATACTTCGAGAGCGCGCCGCACGCTTTCAAAGAAGAGGTATCCCTTGGCCAGCTCGCTGCGCGCCGGATCGAGAAAGCTGAAGTCGGGCGACTCCGGCGCCGTCAGCCCGCGGGCCGCCGCCACGCTCAGGGCGCCCTCCGGCGACGCCAGGATCACCGCCACCCGGTCCACGCCCAGCGTCTCCGCCAGACGCTGCGTGACCTGCTCCAGCAGGTGGCTCACGCGGGTCTCGCGGGTGAGGTCGCGGGCGAATTGCAGCAGCGTGCGGCGGTAGTCGTAGCGCGAAGGGTTGAAAAAGCGGTCCAGCCGCCCCTGGATCCAGTTTACAAAAGGCTGAAAAAGGACCGCCGTAACCATCAAGGCTACAATCCAACCGCCGCGGCCGAGGTCGCGCACCTGGCTGCGAAAGAAGTCCGCGAACAGACCGATGAGCGCAAAGTACACGCCCACGATGGCCGCCGTCGCCAGGGTGTAGGCGATGCCGCGGCGGAAGATGATGTCCACATCCATCAGCCGGTAGCGGACCAGCGCGTAGCCGAAGGTCACCGGCAGGAAGACGAGCGTCAGCGCGGACAGCTTCATCCATGGCGCCGGGATGAACCCGAAGAAATAGGGTACGGCGTACAGCAGCGCGAAGGGCACGATGGCTACGTAGGTGCCGCGCGTCACCCATTTCAACTGTTGCTTGCGCAGAGGAATGCGGCTCAGCCGGTAAGACCGCTCGAGCACCGAGCCGCCCAGAATGAACATGGCGGCCAGATAGAGATACTCCATGCGGTCGGCCAGCGATAGCGCCGGCCGCACGTTACCCCACGCCCCGGCCATGGCCAGCACGTGAAAGGCGCCCAGCAGCGCGCCCGGCACATAGAGCAGTGGCGCGAGCCAGCGGCGCGCGCTTAAGGCCGGCACGGGCTTCGGGAAGGTGAGGCAGAAGTGCAGGAAAAGGGCGGGCTGGAGGAGCGTGGCAGCGACGTTGAGCCAGTACACCGTCTGATCGAACGGGTTCAGCTTCCCGGTGTAATGAAAGACAAAGAGGGCAAAGGAGGCCAGGCAGAAAAAGTAAAAGTGCAGCGACTTGGGGGCGTTCCAGCGCCGGAAAAGAATGAACGCTCCGACGAACAGGTAAATCAGCCCGACCGCGTCCAGGTATCCGCGTGGAGAATAGGGATCGTGGCTCCGCGCCACCGTCACCGTGGCTTCGGCGCTTTGGCCGCTCCGCTCAAGCCCGTAGGTCAGCGTTGAGCCGATGTTCTTCTCGAAGACCAGCCGAGCCACCTCGTCAGCGTCGCGGGGGTGGCTTCCATCGACCGCCTTCAGAATGTCGCCGCGACGGATCCCAGCTTCTTCCCCAGGGCCACCCGGCGTCACCAGCAAGGCTCGAACGCCCGCCACGTCATCGGCCCAGACCACGCCGTCGCTCGGCAGACGATAGGTGATTTGCTGCCGGATGCTCAGGTAACCGCATACCATCAGGGCGAGGCTCAGGAGGGTGGCAAAAACGGTGGTAAAGCGAAGCGTGGGCCTCGAAGGGATTGCTAAATTGGGCCGGGTTGCCATGAGGCAGTCTGCTCCGATTACCACACCTAGCACGCTAGCTTCCAGTTTAACATCTTCAGGCCGCAAATAGTGCCAATGTCTTCAATGAGTTGGAAGTCAGTCTCCAATTTATCGGATTCTAATTCCGAATTGTGGATATCGACTCCCAAATTCAGGATTCCCGTGTAACGCGTTTGTCATCTTTAGGTTGACCCTAATTCGGCGGCAGCCTCATCTGCCAAAAACCGGAAATGGCTGGGGGTTCACCGACGTCCCCTCAAGCTTAGATGCATCCGGTTCGGCCTGACAGAAGGCGCAAGCTGATTTACGCGTCCGCTGATTCTAAAGCACATAGTGGCTTCGTTCCGCGTTTCAGGCCCATTTTTTCGGCGCCGGCGCCAGCCAGACCACCTCGGCGACGCGGACGGAGTCCCACAGGTCGGCGGACGTTTGCCCACGTCACCAGTCGGCTTACGAGGGGCCGCCCTCCCGGCTTCCGGTGTTGGCAAAATCGCCCACGGCGCAATTCAGAGTAAGTAGCTGATTCTAAGCAACATTCCAGCTTCGATATGCCCTCTTTTTGGCGATCTTCCGCCACCGGGGACCCTGGCGACCTCGACTCCCAGGCCCGAAATCCCGACACAGGCCAATTCGTTGTCAGGTAGAGGACCCACGACTCACAGACGATTGATTCTAAATGACATTCCAGCTTTGTCCCCACGCTTCGCAGCAGACAGCCGAAGCCCAAACCCCGTGCCGCCCGTGTAGGGGCGGAGGCCGGCAAGAGCACGGTTGTCGCGCGTATGCGTCGCACCACAGCAACCCTCACTAAAGCCGCCCGCCAGGCTTGGCGGAAGCCTGAAACCGCCGGCCCGACGCAAGTCCCTCGGGCTCAAGCTTCGCAGCGCCCCAAAACTCCGCCGCCCGGGAGCTGAGATTTCTCCGCAGGGTAATTGACGCATGAATTAACAGTAATGTCAAGCCCTCATCTGCGCCGGGCTCGGCGGAAGGGGCTGCCTGCCCGTTTGCGACAGTTTGCCAACGGACTCCCTTCTGGGGCTATAATAAGCACCTTCGCAAAACTGCGCCTCCTCTTGCTGCCCGCCGGAGAGCGCGCCTTGCGGCCGGGTTTGAGAACCCATACCTTAACCTTCAATTCGGGAGCGTCTCATGAAAACCATGCGTGCGTTTGTCGGGTCAGGCTTGATTGCAGTTGCGCTGTGCCTGTGTACGGGCTGGAACCTGCGGGCCGGCCAGGCAGGGCCGCCGGCCGCAGACTCATCGGATTCCGAGTCCCACGGCGTCCAGCTCAAGTTCATGGATAAGACCTGCAAGGCCTGCGACGACTTTTATCACTACGCCAACGGCGAATGGCTGAAGACCAATCCCATTCCGGCCGCCTACCCGAGTTGGAACAGCTTCAGCGAACTCCAGCAGACGAACCAGGAGCACGAGCGCAAGATTCTCGAAGAGGCGGCAGCCAACCACGGCGCGGCGCCGGGCTCAAACGAGCAGAAGATCGGCGACTTCTACGCCAGTTGCATGGACGAGACGCAGGTGAACGCCGAGGGCGCCAAACCCCTAGAGCCTGAGTTCGCGCGCATCGAGGCCATCCATAGCGCTTCCGACCTGCAGGCGGAGATCGCCCATCTCCACACCCTGGGCGTGAACGCGGTGTTCCGGTTCGGCTCCACCCAAGACGCCAAGAACAGCAGCCAGGTGATCGGCGGAGCCGAGCAGGGAGGATTGGGCTTGCCGGACCGCGATTACTACACCAAGACCGACGACAAATCGCAGAAAACCCGGGAGCAATACACCGAGCACGTCAGCAAGATGTTCGCGCTGCTCGGCGACGATTCGGCCAAAGCCGGCGCCGAGGCCAAGACCGTGATGGACATTGAAACCCAGCTTGCCAACGCCTCGCTCAACCGCGTGGACCGGCGGGATCCGGATAAGACGTACCACAAAATGGACCTGGCCCAGTTGAAGGCGCTGACGCCCGATTTTTCCTGGGAGGATTTCTTCCACGACTTCGGGCACACCGACATTGAATCCGTGGACGTGGCGGAGCCGAAGTTCTTCGAGGCGGTCAACGGCGCCCTCAAGAGCGTCTCACTCGACGATTGGAAAACTTATCTGCGCTGGCACCTGGTGGAAGCCGCGGCGCCCGCTCTCTCGCAGCCCTTTGTGGACGAGGATTTCAATTTCCGGGGCCGCACCCTTCAGGGGACCAAGGAACTGCTGCCTCGCTGGAAGCGTTGCGTGGGCGCCACCGACCGTTCGCTGGGGGAGGCCCTCGGCCAGATTTACGTGAAAGAGTACTTCCCGCCCGAAGCCAAAGCCCGCGCCCAGGAGATGGTGAACAACCTCATCGCGGCTCTACACGACGATCTCCAGACGCTGCCTTGGATGAGCGAGGCCACGCGCCAGCAGGCGCTGGCCAAGCTTGCAGCCTTCACGCCCAAGATCGGCTATCCCGACAAGTGGCGGGACTATTCGGCCTACAAGGTCGATCGCGGCCCCTACGTGCTGAACCTGCTGCGCGGGCGCGAATTTGAATTCAACCGCGACCTGAACAAGATCGGCAAGCCGGTGGACCGCACGGAGTGGGGCATGACGCCGCCCACCGTGAACGCCTACTACAACCCCGAGAAGAATGAAATCGTCTTTCCGGCAGGCATCCTGCAGCCGCCTTTCTTCGACCCCAAAGCGGACGACGCCTCCAACTACGGCGGCATGGGGGCGGTGATCGGCCACGAAATGACGCACGGGTTCGACGACGAGGGCCGGAAGTTCGACGGCCAGGGCAATCTGCGCGACTGGTGGACGCCCGACGACGCCAAGAATTTCAGCGCCCGGGCCGAATGCGTCGAGAAGCAGTTCGACAGCTACGTGGTGGAGGGCGACCTGCACGAAAACGGCAAACTGGTGCTGGGCGAGAGCATCGCGGACCTCGGCGGCCTCACCATCGCCTATAACGCCCTCGAGAAAGACCTCGAAGGCAAGCCGCGCCCGCTGATTGGCGGGCTGACGCCGGAGCAGCGATTCTTCCTGGCCTACGCGCAGGTTTGGGCCGCCAACGACCGGCCCGAATTCGAGCGCCTCATGGCGAATCTGAACCCCCACCCGCTCGACCGCTACCGCGGCATTGCGGCGCCCTCGAATATGCCGCAGTTCCAGAAGGCCTTCGCCTGCAAGGAGGGCGACGCCATGGTGCGGCCTGCGGCCATCCGCTGCCAGATCTGGTAGGGCCAGGAGGCTTGAAGAGCAATCGGCCTGAACCTGGGAAGGCAGTGCTAGAATAAATCTATGAAGGCCAGCAGCCAAAAAGCCGGGCGGATCGGCGGTGTGTACCGGGAATTCCGAAAACTTCGGCGTGACCACCGCCGCGAGCTTGCCCTCCACATTCTACGGGACCAGAAAATGCTATCCGATCTCTACGACCATTTCCTGATCGAG
Source organism: Terriglobia bacterium (assembly GCA_035516075.1). Lineage (GTDB taxonomy): Bacteria > Acidobacteriota > Terriglobia > UBA7540 > UBA7540 > Gp13-AA77. The sequence goes on from DATJAQ010000210.1 coordinate 7,970, forward strand.
AGAGCCCTTAGTGAGGGCGGCCCCAGTGTCGCTTGGAAGGCACGCCGAGGCTAGGCTCCGCAAGTAAAGGG
>DATJAQ010000211.1:0-4634 GCA_035516075.1 Terriglobia bacterium
AGCAGGAGTATTTCGCCGACGGCATGACGGACGAACTGATCACCTCGCTCGGGCAGATCGGGGCGCTGCGCGTGATCTCCCGAACCTCGGTGATGCGTTATAAGGGCGGGCGCAAGCCGCTGGCCGAAATCGCGCGCGATCTCAACGTGGATGCCGTGGTGGAAGGCACGATTCTGCGCTCCGGCAACCGAGTCCGGATCACAGCCCAACTGATCCGCGTGAATCCCGAGGCCCACCTGTGGGCGGAAAGTTACGAGCGCGACCTGAAAGACGCCCTGGCGCTGCAAAGCGACGTGGCCCAGGACATTGCGCAGCAAATTCAGATCAAGGTGACGCCCAACGAGCGGCAGCGCCTTCAGAGGGCTGTGGCGGTCGATCCCGAGGCCCGCGACGCCGCGGAGCTCGGGAAATTTCACCTGGATAAGGGCACGCAGGCGGAGCTGGACAGCGCCGCCGGATACTTCCGGCAGGCGATTCAGAAGGACCCCGGCTACGCTGCGGCCCACGTGGGTCTGGCCGAAACCTACCTGGCGCGCACCCCCATCTACAGCAGCCCTCGCGAAACGATGCCTCCGGCCCGCCAGGCGCTGTTGAAGGCGCTCGAACTCGACAACGGCCTGGCGGAGGCGCATGCGGCCCTGGCCTCCGTTCTGCTCGCTTACGATTGGGACTGGAAGGCGGCGGAACAGGAAATTCAAAGGGCTCTCGAGCTTGACCCCAGCTCCGCGCTCGCCCATGAGAATTATGCCGCCTATTACTCCTCACTTGGACGGAGCGAGGACGCCGCGCGCGAGATGCGGCGCAACCTGGAGCTGGACCCGCTCTCCGTGGGAGCCGGGACCGTCTCGGACAACGTGTGGACCCTGTACATGGCGCATCAGTTCGACAGGGCGGCAGAGCAGTGCCGGAAGGACCTGGAGATCAGCCCGGACTACGGTGAGGCTTCGAATGTGCTCGGCTTGGTTTCGCTCGTGCAAGGCCAGAAACAGCAGGCGCTGGCACAGGCCCTGAAGGGAGCGCAACTCGACTCAAACACCTTCGACGTGGAGTTGCTGGGCGCCGTCGAAGCGGGTCTGGGGATGCGTTCCGAGGTGAACGCGCTGCTGGCAAGCCTCAAGCAGCGATCCAGGAACGAGTACGTCTGCCTTTATGAGCTGGGGGTAATATACGCGGCCATGAATCAGAAGGATGCCGCTTTCAGTTACCTCACCAAAGCCACGGCCAGCCGCGACATCTGTATGATCTGGCTGAAGGTTGACCCGAGACTCGAATCGCTGCACTCCGATGTGCGGTTTCAGGATCTCGTGCACCAGATTGGCTTCCCCTAGCCGCTTCGTTTCAGCCACTGCGCCAGGCCGCCGGCTGCGGGCGGCGGCCCCCGGAGGACAATTCATGCCCATCCGGGCCGAAGACTAAATCGCGGGCTCCGGTGATTGGTTCGATACTTAGGGCCGACTGGCGCCGAGCGCCGCGGCATGGGATCCTCCTTCGAGAACCAGGCGGAACGCTTCCTGCCACGCAGGATGCCCACTCTATAGCCCGCATCGAATTCAACGCCCGCCGCGCCCGGAGAATGCGGAAATGCGGATGCGGCGCTTGATCTCGGCAATTTCGGAGAACTAGAATCGAGAATGTATCGCAATGTGCCGGGTTTTGCCTTTGGCCGGCGGCGAGAACGGGAAGGAATTCTGCAAACCCTCGCCACGGATGCCGGAACCGCCTGTTTTGGGAACCTCTCGCTTGCAGCGCGCACTCGACATCCAACCAAGAAATCCGGAGACGGGAGACGAGAGGTTGACCAGCGGACTCGAGGAGAATAGCCATCCGACCCGGTCGCGGGTGGTGATCGAGCGTATGGCGCCCGAGATCGACGGCGGACGGTTTCCCATCAAGCGGGTCGAGGGCGACGAGGTGGTGGTGACGGCCGACATTTTCGCCGATGGCCACGACCTGCTGACGGCCGTTCTGCGCTATCGACGGCAGGGCGAGGCTCCGTGGCGCGAAGTGCCGATGCAGGAGGTCGGCAACGACCGTTGGTGCGGCCGCTTCACAGTTGGGGCGCCGGGGCTTTATGAGTACACTCTCCAGGCTTGGGTGGATCACTTCAAGTCGTGGCGCCGCGATCTGGCCAAACGGATCGAGTCCGGCCAGGATGTGTCGGCCGACCTGCTGATCGGAGCTCAACTTGTGGAGGAAGGCTGCCGGAGGGCCGGGGGCGCCGATGCGATGGCGCTCGAGGCTGGCGCGGGTAAGATCCGCGCCCTCGCTCGAGCGCAATCCGATGCGGGCGACGGGGCCGCGGCGGGCTCGAACGCTGCCGCCAGCCGTGCCGAGGAAGCCCGGCGCGTGCTCGACGAGGAGGTGGCGCCCCTCCTCGGGAAGCACCCGGACCGTCGATTCGCCGCGGTTTCTAAAAACCCTCTGGTGGTCAGCGTTGACCGGACCCAAGCGCGATTCAGCGCCTGGTACGAGATGTTTCCGCGCTCGGCTGCGGCCGAAGCCGGCCGGCATGGCACCTTGCGCGACTGCGAAGAGCGCCTGGGTTACGTTGCGGGGATGGGCTTCGATGTCCTGTACCTTCCACCCATTCATCCCATCGGGCGGATCCATCGTAAAGGGAAAAATAACAATCCGGTGGCGGGTCCAGAAGATGTGGGCAGCCCCTGGGCCGTCGGGGCCGCGGAAGGCGGACACAAGACGATCCACCCTCAGCTCGGAAGTCTCGAAGATTTCAGGCGCCTGCTCGCCAAGTGCCGCGATTACGGCCTTGAGATCGCTCTCGACCTGGCATATCAGTGCGCGCCCGATCATCCATACGTGAGCGCGCACCCCGAGTGGTTTCGCCACCGGCCCGACGGAAGCGTCCAGTACGCCGAAAACCCGCCCAAGAAGTACGAGGACATCTACCCCTTCGACTTTGACACCGACGCCTGGCGCGAGCTCTGGGAGGAGCTGCGCAGCGTGGCGCTGTTCTGGATTGACGAGGGTGTGAGAATCTTCCGGGTGGATAACCCCCACACCAAGCCCTTCCAATTCTGGGAGTGGCTCATCGGCGGCATCAAGGCGGCCTATCCCGACGTACTTTTCCTGGCCGAAGCTTTTACCCGCCCCAAAGTGATGTATGGCCTGGCGAAGCTCGGGTTCACGCACTCGTACACCTACTTCGCGTGGCGCAACACGAAGTGGGAGCTCACGCAGTACTTCACCGAGCTCGCCCAGACGCCGGTTCGCGAGTTCTTTCGTCCGCATCTCTGGCCCAACACGCCCGACATCCTCACCGAGACCCTGCAGTACGGCGGCAGGCCGGCGTTCATGGCTCGGTTGGTGCTGGCCGCAACCCTCGGCGCCAACTACGGAATTTACGGGCCGGCGTTCGAGCTCTGCGAGAACCGGGCCCTGGAGCCGGGGCGCGAAGAGTATCTCGACGCTGAAAAGTACCAGCTCAGGCACCGGGACCTCTCCGCTGCGGACAGCCTGAGAGACTTCATCACGCGTGTGAACATTTGCCGCCGGCAGAGTGCGGCCCTGCAGAGCGATGCCAACCTCCGCTTTCACAACGTCGACAACGAGCAGTTGATGGCCTTCACCAAAGCCACCGACAGTCTCTCGGAGGTGGACCTCGTAGTGGTGAACCTCGACTCGAATTACACTCAGTCCGGCTGGGTGCAGCTTCCCCTCGGCGAGCTCGGTCTGGACGAGCAGCAGCCCTATCAGGCACACGACCTTCTGACCGACGCACGTTACCTGTGGAACGGTGCCCGCAACTTCGTAGAGCTGAACCCCCGGGTGTGCCCTGCCCACATATTTCGCCTGCGCCGGCGGGTGCGTACCGAGCGGGATTTCGACACCTTCTTGTGAGACGCCCGGCCTGGCCTCCACGGGCGCGGCGGGGGTGTCCGTCGCGGAATCTCACCGGCCGCCGGCCTGGAGGGCTGCGCGCTCGGCGTCGCCGGGCCATGACGGCACAAACCCGCACAGGCTCGGGCGGGAGACCGCGCTGGAGACGCGCACCCGGGAGTTCCGGAGTTGATCTCGCCATGAACGAACCAAACCAAGCGACCCAGCTCCTCGACGACGATCCGCTGTGGTACAAGGACGCGATCTTCTACGAGGTACACGTGCGCGCGTTTTGCGACAGCGACGGAGACGGCATCGGCGACTTCCGGGGCCTCATCAACAAGCTCGATTACCTTCAGGACCTGGGCGTCAACACCATCTGGCTGCTCCCCTTCTATCCTTCGCCGCTTCGGGACGACGGCTACGACATCTCCGACTATATGAGCGTGAACCCGTCGTACGGAACCCTGGACGACCTTCAGGTCCTGCTGCGCGAGGCCCATCGACGGCGCCTTCGGGTAGTCACTGAGCTGGTGATGAACCACACCTCAGACCAACATGCGTGGTTTCAGGAGGCACGGAGTTCGCGTGACAACCCGCGGCGGGACTGGTACGTGTGGAGCGACACCGACGACCGCTACCGCAGCGCGCGCATCATCTTCACAGACACCGAGCTCTCCAACTGGGCCTGGGACCCCGTGTCCAAGGCCTATTACTGGCATCGATTCTTCAGCCACCAGCCGGACTTGAACTTCGACAATCCCGCCGTCCGGGACGAGGTGTGGAACATCATGAAG
>DATJAQ010000212.1:0-19102 GCA_035516075.1 Terriglobia bacterium
TGCCCGCCACCAGAACTACGGTGGGGGGGTTGACTGAAAGGCCGGAGGCCTTCCTAAAGGCGCTGATGTCGCTCGCGGCGAAGTCCGTCTGCCCCATGACGGCGAGCTTCACTCCGGCGCCCGTGATCCCGCTGTGGTAGAGACCCTGCAAGCCGTAAATGGTGGCGAAGTCATTCGGCGCCACGAAATTCTCCCCAGTGAGGCTGGACGTGAACCGGGGATCGGGCGTGGCGCTCACCCGCCGCAGGTGGAGCCGGCGGGGCTGGGGGTGAAAGTCGTTGAGCGAACGAAAGCCCAGTACCACGCCGGCGAGCGCGCTGGGCACGGCGGGGTCGCCGGCGTTCGAAAAATGGGTCTCCCCGCCCACCTGGTAGCGGTGGATCTCGGTGTTAAAGGCCGCGTTCACCTGCGCCGCCGTGCCTGAGAAAGCCACCCAGGTGCGGCTGCGGGCCGTTTGCACCACCGTGAAGCCCTGCGCCTCAAGCCACGAGACGACTTTGGAGAGATCGTTGTTGCTGAGGCCAAACTGGTCCGCGAAGTCTTCCGGAGTAAGCCACCGGTGAAATTCCGGCGAGGAGGGGTCCTGCTGGTCGTCCAGCAGCGCGCTCAAGGCCGCGCGCTGGGAGTCTGTGGGCTTGAAGACCATCGTCACGCGGTTGAGTGGGAACGAGCCCTCCACCGCGCCCTGGTCGAACTCCGGGCGCGCGCGGGGAGGAACGTTTCCCCGCACGCGGACAATCGAATTGCTGTCAATCTCGCGGGTTACCCGGTCCCTGACGCTAACCTGGGCCCAGGAGCGCCGCGCCACCACGAAGGCAAGGGCGCCGGCGGCAAGGCATCCCAGCAGGATTATGGTTTTAGCTCGCATGGCACTTGCACCCGGCAGCGCGGTGGCCGGCTGCCCCCCTTCTCACCGCGTCAGGTCTTCAGGGCGATTCCGGCCTTTCCGGCCCAAGCATAACAGTTCCAGGGCCTCGCTCGATGAGTCTGTTTGGTTCTCGCACTTATAAACACAAGATGAGGGCCGGAGTTGCGGAGTTGCCCCGCCCTCCTCGTGCACAGCGGCTGCCAGTTTGTCAGTGCCCTGTGCGATGCCGGAGCTGACTTGCGAACCGGCGGCGTGCACCGTACGATCGAACGGTGCGGAGGTCCTGGCTAGGGTTGATCTGGCTCTGCGTTGCGCTCCCCCTGCGGGCGCAGGATCCGTTCGAGATTCACGTCTACGAATACGAGCCGATGAGCCTCGGCGACTACAGCCTGGAAGCTCACCTGAACTTTGATGCGCAAGGCTCCGCCGCGCGCGATGGTACGTTGCTTCCCACCGAACACCAGACGCACCTCACCTTCGAGCCGACGGTAGGCATTTCGGAAGACTTCGCCGTCGGCTTCATGTTCCTGAACGCCTGGGAGCCGGGCTACGCGCCGCAGTTCGCCGGCTGGCGCGTGCTGCCGCATTTCTACGCTCCCGAATCGTGGCATCTGCCGGTGCGGCTGGGGTTCGTTTCCGAGTTCTCGTTTCAGAACACGCGCTACGAAGAAAACTCTCGCCGCGTCGAACTGCGGCCGATCCTCGATCGCGAGTTCGAGCACTGGCAGGTGGTGTTCAACCCCGTGTTCGAACGCGCGCTGCACGGCCCCGGCACACGTCACGGCTGGAACTTCGAGCCGGCGCTGCTTCTGCGGCTCAAGCGCCAGCCGTTTTCGCCGTCGCTCGAATACTACGGGGAGATCGAGAGCGTCACCGTCCGCCCGCACGCCCAGCCGGAAGTTCACCAGTTGTTCGCCGGAGGGGATTGGCAGGTGCGTCCCAATTTCAGTATCAATCTGGGAGTAGGCTCCGACCTCGGCGCCCGCGGTCCGGGTCTCGTACTGAAAAGCCGATTCGAATGGCACTGGGGCAAGCACCGGCCATGAAGAAAAGCGGGGAGGTGCCGGCCGGAGTGACTTGCCGGGGGCTGGCGCATACCGGCAGGTCGAGGTATGCGCCACCCAGGAATCTTCAGAAATGGAACCCCAGCTCGGCCGTCACGGTGCGGGGTGTGACGTAGTGCGTGCCGCTGAAGGTGGACAGGAAGTTATAGAGCGCCTTCTTGTCGGCGACGTTAATCACAGTCAGATTGAGGCTCCACTTGTGCTTGTCGCCGTTGAAAAGGTTGTCGTCGCCCACGGAGAGGTCGAAGAGGTTGCGTGGCCCGATCCGGGGCGGGTTGTGATCGTCATCCTCCGTGCCTGCGGCGGGGATCTTCACCAGATTCGACCCATACTGCGATGCCGGGCAAAGGCCCGTCGGGCTGATGGGCATCGTCGGTGTGGCAAACACGCTGCCGCAGAACAGCCCCGCCTCGAATTGCTGGTCAGGCGTTATCCCTGAGACGTCCACCACGGTATCCGTCCCGTTCGGCCCGTTGCCGCAGTTGCCTCCCGCGCACGGCACGGGACCGGCGACCAGTCCGCTGTCGTAGCGCCAGTTGAAGCCCAACCATGGCCCGCGCTTCCAGGGCTGGTACTGCAGGTGAGTCGTCTGGTTGAAGGCTTCGTCGTGGTCGATGCGAAACACCGCGTTTCCGCCCTCCCCGGCCGGAGTCGCGCCGATACCGCTAAGCTGCGGGTTGAAAAAGCGCGCCTCCACGCTCGACATTACGACGAACGCCGTGAAGCCGTGGAAGTTCGGAACGCTGGCGCGGATGGCGTATCCGGGGATTTTCGAATGGTCCCACTCAATGGGGAAGGTGATCGGCGTGGCGCCGAGCACGCTGAAGTCGTATGCCCGGTTGGTGAACTTCCAGATATATTCGCCGTCCACCACCAGATACCGTCCGAACGCTTGCTCGAGACCCGCATGGTACTCGTTGCGGGTGCCGGGAGCGAGCGGGGCGGTGAGGCACGGATAGCCCTGCGTGATCGACATGAGCGAGTTGATCACGGCATCGTTGCAGCCCTCGCTGGCCAGGACCAGGTTTTCATTGAACGGCGTCTCGAGGGTGCGGGCATACGAAAACCTCAGCACGGTGTTCGTTCGCTTGATGTTGTAAGCAGCCCCAAGACGAGGTTCGGCCTGCCGGGCGATGGTGATGCCGTTGTAGAGATCGCCGCGGAGTCCCAGGTTGAAGGTCCAATTGTTCAGCCGAATGTTGTCCTGGACGTAGAGCGCGACCTCCTTGATGTCCGAATGGCCGTGGTAGAGGTACGAGGTGCTGGTGGACCCGGGGCAGCCGTCCGAGGCCGGAAGAGGCACCGTCCGCGTCAGGTCGTAGCAGCCGAGCAGAGGCACGAAATCCGGGTTCGCCTGCAGCGGCGCCCCGCAGTTGGCCGCATCGGTCAGGCCCGGATTGGTATCCGGACTGCCGTCGGCGTTCAGGCAAGGTGCGTTGAAGGTGGGATCGACGATGCCAAAGCCGTCGTTTTCCGTCAGAAAAGTGTGCTCAAGCAACACTCCGGCCTTCAAGTCGTGAATCCCCTTCACGTAGGTCAGTTCGGCGTGCGCCCCGGCGTTGGTGAGGTGCCGGGTCTGCCCGACGGTCTGAAGCTGAAGATCGGGGGTCAGGTCGGCGAAGGGATTGGCGCTCGGGTAGTAGTTGTAGCGATCCTGCCGGACAAATCCGCCCAGCGTCAACACAGTATGAGCATTGATCAAACGCGTCCAGGTGGGTGCAATGTTGAACGTCTTGATTTGAGAACGCTGATCCTGCGGGCCCACCGGCAAGCCGTTGGGACCAAGGCCTCCGTTGTCAACCACGAGCCCGGACCATGCTGTGGCGTTTTGGGCGTCGAAGGAGTTGGGCGTCTGAAACCAGGACCTCGTGAATTGGAAGTTCACATTGACCGTGTCGGCCCGGGAGGGTTTGAAGTCAAAGCGGTCGAACAGGTTCTGCTCATTGCCGTGGTCGTGCACCACGGTGAACTCGGGCGGATCGAGAAACCGGCTGGTGTCCAATCCGTTGGCGGAGATGAAATTGCCCCACATCTTGCCGCCGTAACCGAGGTCGAAGCCCGCGTTTGACGTTCCAAAGGTGCCGTAAGACCCCGTCACATCGCCGTGCGCCTGAGTCTCGCCGAGGCCCGAACGCGTGGTGGCCACAATCACCACGCTGGTCTTGTCTCCATATTCCGCAGGCGGAGCTCCCTGGATCACCTCCATCGACTGCACCGCGTCAACCGGGAGCTGATTCGAGAAAACTTTGCTCTGTTGATCGGTGACGGGCTGGCCGTCGACGGAGAACGAGTTTGAGGCGTGATCGCCGAGGCCGTGAAAGAGGCCGTTCGAGTCGGCCGCGATGCCCGGCGAGGCGAGCGTAACCAGGGAACTCAGCGAAGAAGACTGACTTTCGAGGGGAAGCTTATCAAACAGCGCCCGGTCCACGTCCGTATGCGCAACGGGATCCACCTCGATCAGGTCGGAGGCCTCGGTGGTGACCGTCACCGTGGTCTTCCCTCCGGTCAATTGCATGGCGATGTTCAGGCTGAGGGGAACTGCCGAGCTGATGTCAACGTCCTGCACGTGGTCCGCAAAGCCCTTGGCGCTCACCGTCAAGTGGTACGGATTAAACGGTGCGTTGCTGATGGCGAACTCGCCCGCGCTGTCGGTGGTGGCCGTGCGCGTAAAGCCGCTCACGGGGTTATAGATCGTTACGGCTGCGCCCACGATAACCGCCCCGGAGGGGTCGGTCACGGTGCCGCTTACGCCGCCTGCGCCGCCGAGGGTCTGGGCGGCGACGACGGAGGGAACGGCAGCAAAGCAGAGGCACATCAAGAATCGAGCCACCCATAACAATCGGCTCCGTCGGACCGTACGGGGCGATTTCGGGCCGCGCGGTTGCGCCGGCCGTCCAAATCTGAATGAGGACATAGATTTCTCCTTTAGTTTTACAAGGCTAAGTTTGCTGCGCCGCCTTGAGCGGCATGGATGATGGAGTGCCCAATAGCCTGCGATCCGGCGGCGCGGTGGCGGCCCTGCGAGATGAGATTCGCCGGGTTGGTCCCGTTGCAGCCGGACAGACACTCAGTGCATTTTGTCAGCAGCTTGCCGGAAAGGAGAGGGGAGGATCGCGTCCCGAGAGACGGACTTGCGGGGTTGAGAGGGGCCTGGCCGCAGCGCGCGGAGCGGGGCCGGGCACGGAGAGTGTGCTGAGATCAAGGAAGACGCTCGCCGAGGGAGCTGCCGCGTTGTGACGAACAACCTGGCAGAAGGGGCAGGAGCGCGGATCGTCAACCGGCAGCCCCGAATGGCCTTGTGCAGAGGCAACCGGCACAGCCGGTCGCGCGGGCACCCAAACTTGCGGGTGGTAGTGAAAGCCGGCCAGGCAGAATAGCTGCAACTGGCCGAAAAGGGCGGCGGCGGCAGGCAGATAACGCAGCCAAGTGGCGCGCGTCCACGATTGCGTGGTGTTCGTTGGCCGGGTTGTAAAAAAGCTCGCTCCCATGGCTCGTGATACCCGCAGACGCCCGCCCATTACGGTTCGAGGATTCGATGCCGCGCGCCTAGCCGGAGTTGCGTCTGCGCCCGCACGCTCCGCGTACCACCAGACTCTTATAACCTGCTCACCTTGCGTGCGCAAGTGCCTGGCTGACGGGGCGAAAAGTTCGAGGCACGGACCGGTGCCAGGGCTGCGCGGCGAGCGTGGGGCTGACGCGCGACGCGAAAAACGCGCGAAATGCTGTCAAGCGTTTTTTTCGGGGACCCAATCCCATAAACGAATGAAGGCAGCGCGTTTTCCGCCGGGCACCGGACGCTACGTTGGCGCTTGCCCCCTTTTGTGTTATGTTAGCCGCCGGTGAGGGGCAGTGGGGAACGGGCATCGACTGTTGTCGTCAGTCATTCGCTAAGCGAATTCAGTTGACGGGGAGCGCTCCTGGCACCGCCCTCGGCGGGTGGTAGGTGTTGAAGCGCCCCCATTTCGCGTTGGGTGCAGGCGGCAAGCGGCGATTGCCCAGGAACTCCAGGAAGGCGCCATGAATGTCTGGCAAGAAGTCCTCAAATACCTCAAAGAAAAAGTCAATCCTCAGAGCTTCCAAACCTGGTTGCGCCCCACGCGCCTGAGCCGGGCGGTGCCGCCCACCATCTACGTCCAGGTGCCGAACCGGCAGTTCCAGGAATGGATCCAGGAAAACTACGGGCCGCTGGTTGACGAAGCGCTGAAACAACTGAACCTGCCCTACCGCGAGGTGCGGTACGTCTTCGTGGAGGAGGCAACCCGGCCGGCGGCATCCCCACCCAAGGCGGTGCAGGGCAAGCTGGATTTCGAATCCATCTCTCACCAGTTGAACCCTCGATACACCTTCGAGACGTTTGTGGTGGGCTCCTGCAACCAGTTCGCCCACGCGGCGGCGCGCGCCGTGGCCCAGGAGCCCTCGAAGGCCTACAATCCGTTGTTTCTGTACGGTGGGGTGGGGCTCGGCAAAACGCATCTCATGCAGGCCATCGGACGCCACCTCCGCCAGAGCGCGAAGGAGCTGCGGCTGGCCTACGTTTCGTGCGAACAGTTCACGAACGAGGTGATCAACTCGCTGCGCTACGACCGCATGGTGACGTTTCGCGACAAGTATCGGAACGTCGACGTCCTGCTGATGGACGATATCGAGTTTCTGGCCGGCAAGGAGCGCACGCAGGAAGAGTTCTTCCACACTTTTAACGCGCTGTACGAGGCCCAGAAGCAGGTGGTGATTTCCAGCGACTGCCCGGCGCGCGAAATCCCCGGCGTCGAGGAGCGCCTGCGCTCGCGCTTTGCCTGGGGACTGACGGCGGACCTCCAACCGCCCGATTTGGAAACCAAGCTGGCCATCCTGGGCAAGAAGGCCGAGTCGCACGGCATTCCCCTGCCTCCGGCGGTGGCCGAGTTCGTAGCCTCCAACATCAAGGCTAACATTCGCGACCTGGAGGGTGCGCTGACCCGCCTGATCGCCTACACTTCTCTGACGGGGGCCCAGATCGATTTGCCTATGGCGCAGCAGGTGCTCAAGAACATCGTCAACCTCGACGACCGCCGCGTGACCATCGAGCACATCCAGCGGACGGTCTGCCATGAATTCTCTCTAACGCTCGGGCAGTTGAAATCCAGAAATAATAGCCCCTCAATCTCCCGTCCCCGGCAAGTGGCCATGTACTTGGCCAAGCAGCTCACGCCGGCCTCCCTGCCGCAGATCGGGCGCGAATTTGGCGGCAAACACCATACCACCGTCTTGCACTCCATCCGGAAGATCGAAAGGGAACGCGGTGGAAATCGGGATTTAGACAAAGTTATCAACAGGCTTAGCGACAATCTACGATCGGCTTAGTTGGTTTTTCCACGGCGCGCCTTTTTTGAAAAACTGTGGCTTGGCGCGCGGGTTCGCCGCGCCCGCCGGAATCAAACGATTGGCGCACTTGCGATTCACAGGCCGACCGTTAAGAGGGCCACCTTGAGCCACGGTTCAGAACTTTTTCAAGAAATTCACAGCGCCTACGGCTAAAATACCGGAGTAGAGAGTTACCTATGGAGTTTTCGGCGAAGAAGTCGGATCTGCTGAAGGAGCTCGACCTCGCCCAGGGGGTAGTCGAGAAGAAGGCGACCATTCCGATCCTTTCGAATATCCTCCTCGAGGCCGAGGAAGGGATGGTGCGCTTGAGCGCCACAGACCTTGAGCTCGGTGTGAATTCCACGTGTATCGCCAAGGTAAAAAAAACGGGTGCGGCTACGGTTCCAGCTAGGCGGCTGGTCGATATCGTGCGGTCATTGCCGGACGCCGAAGTGCGCATCAAGATGCTGGAGAACAACTGGGTACAACTCACGTGTGAGCGCTCGTCGTTCAAACTGGTGGGCATGGCGAGAGATAACTTCCCCGCACTGCCCCCAGTGCCCGAGGCGCTGGCCTCTGTGCCGGGTACTGCCCTAGCGACGCTGATCCGCCGCACTGCGTTTGCCGTATCGGGCGAGGAGTCGCGCTACACACTGAGTGGTGCGCTCCTGCTTCTGAAACCCGACACCGCCGCTATGGTGGCCACGGACGGCCACCGCCTGGCGCTGGTGGAACGCGACGTCAAAGTGGAGGGTGTGAGCAACGAACTACGCCTACTGGTTCCTCGCAAAGCTATGAGCGAATTGGAGAAAATGCTCAGCGAAGCTAAAGAAGGCTCCGGCGACGAGACCGTGGTGAAGATCTCGAAGGACGAAAGCCACCTGTTCTTTTCGGTTGGTGGGCGCACCCTGATTTCACGGCTCCTTACCGGGCAGTTTCCGAATTATGAGGCGGTTCTGCCCAAGGAGACGCCGCGGCTGGCGGAACTCGACAGGGAGGCCTTCACGTCGGCCATTCGGCGCGTCGCCCTCCTGGCCGACGAGCGCTCCCACGCCATCCGGCTGCAGCTCGACAAAGGCCGCCTGGAGCTCTTCTCCACCAGCGGGGAGTACGGCGAGGCCCACGAGACGCTCGACGTTGACTACGACGGCGAGGCCATGGAGATTGGCTTCAACCATCAGTATCTGTTGGACTTCCTGGGAGTGCTGGGCGAGGGCGGAAAGGTCCGGCTCGAGCTGCAGGACGAGCAGAGCGCGGGCCAACTCCGGCCACTCGGTGACGACCCTTATCGCTACCGCTACGTTGTAATGCCCATGCGCATCTGATTCTCCGGCCCTAATCCCGCGCCCCTTGCCCGCATCGCCCGAGGAATACCCCCTTCGGCGGACCTCCGAAATGGTATCCTGTTAACCGGGGTTGCTCACACTGTGATGGATTCCGCGCAAGCTCAAGGGCTGGCTGCTGTGCGCACCACGCTCGACCGTTCGGTTCCTTCCGCCGCGAACTCGCCAACAGGGGTAGACGTTCTTGACTGATTTCGGTCCCGGTGTGAATCCATCCGGGGCGGACGCCACGCTGGGCGCCGCAGCCCTCGACGCCCCCGTGCCTGTCGCCACCGGCGGCTCCCGAGGCGCGGCCGGACGCATCGCAGGCGCCGCCGGCATCGTCACCGGCAGCGTGATCCTGAGCCGGTTTCTGGGCTTCTTGCGCGAATGGACCGTGGCCCACCAGGTGGGCGCAAACGCCGCCACCTCAGCGTATTACGCCGCCTTCACGCTGCCCGATTTTCTGAATTACCTGCTGGCCGGCGCCTCCCTCAGCGTGATCTTCATTCCGGTCTTCACCAAGTACCTCGCCGAGGGCAAAGAGGACGAGGGCTGGCACGTCTTCTCCACCGTCATCACCTTCATGACGCTGCTGCTCGTCGCCGTGGTTTGCCTGGGCGAGATCCTCACCCCGCAGCTTATCAACATCACCTCGCCGGGCTTCGCGCCCGCCGAAAAGGCGCGGGTGGTGTTTCTGACGCGCCTCATGCTGCCGGCGCAAATCTGCTTCGTGCTGGGCAGCGTCCTCGCCGCCGTGCAGTACGCCAAGAACCAGTTCCTGGTGCCTTCCCTCGCCGTGGTGGTGTACAACGCCTTTATCGTGATCGGCGGCTGGACACTGGCGCGCCGTATCGGCATGACAGGATTCGCTTTAGGCGTTCTGGCGGGGGCCGTGCTCGGCAACCTGCTGTTGCAGATTTACGGCGTCACCCGGGCCCAGGGGCGCTTCCGCCCCAACCTGAATCTGCGCCACCCCGGGTTCAAACTGTTCCTCAAACTGGCCGTGCCCGTGATGCTGGCGCTGTCGCTCACTTTCACCGACACCTGGATTATCCGCTGGTTCGGCTCCTACCTCGAAGCCGCCTCCATCACTTGGCTGCAGTACGCTAAGTTGTTGATGCAGGTGCCACTTACGGCGCTAGGCCAAGCCGTGGGCGTGGTGTCGTTTCCGATCCTGGCCAAGCTCTACGCCGAGGGAAAACTCGAAGAGCTCGACCGCCTGTTGAGCGGCGTGCTGAAGGCATTGCTGTTCCTGGTGGTGCCCGTGTCGGCGCTGATGATCGCCCAAAGCGAGCCGGTGGTGTACCTGGTGTTTTCACACACCAAATTGCGCGGCCCGGACTTTCACGCCACCGCCGCCGCGCTGGCATTTTTTTCGCTGGGCATGTTCGCCTGGGCCGGGCAGTATTTGCTCTCGCGGGGCTTCTACGCCATGCACAATAGCTGGGCGCCCGCGCTCGTGGGTACGGGCACAACCCTTGCCAGTCTGCCACTTTACGCCTACCTGGTGCACCACTACGGTTACCGCGGACTCGCCCTGGCCAGCTCCGGAGGCATCGCCGCTTTTATGCTGGTGCTGTTCGTGCTTTTGAGCTGGAAGCTGAAGAGCCAGTCCGTGCGCGGCAACCTGACCTTCTTCGTTAAAATAACGCTAGCCTCGGCGCTGGCAGCCTGGGTGACCTTGCTGGTGGATCGCCGCCTCGAAGCGCACATCCCCTGGCAATCGATGCGGGGCGCCTTCGTACTGCTAAGTGTAGGCACGTCAGTGGGTTTGGCCGTGATCGTCGCACTCGCCAAGCTGCTCCGCATACGCGAATTCGACGCTCACCTGAACCGCGTCCGCGGTATGATCGCACGCCGTCGCGGCGGCCGCCGGCCGCAACCGGTCAACCCGTGAGCCGGTGTAACCTTAACCAAACAAGAACGTTAACAGTCGAAAGTCAAAAGTTTAAAGTTGAAGGTTTAAGGTCGAAAGCCAGGGTTGGAAGGCTCCAAAGCGTCACCCTGCCCGAACGAACTTTCAACAACTTACGAACGAAAACCGCCTCGGAGCCTCCCGCGTATTTTCAACGACTCGCGGGCCACTTAAGCGGCGCTCTCCCCAAAAAAAGTGTAGTGTTTTTGGACAATTGCGTTCAAATGAGCACATTTTGGCCTGTTTTCAGCGATCGAATTGCTTTCAAACAGCGGCATTTTGCACGATCAAAATAGTGCGCCTTTTTCGAGAACTTGATTTCATACGATCGCAAAGTGGCCCATCTCTCCGGCAGCGGCTTGATTTCTAACGCCGACATTCTGCACGGGCAAGACGGCGCACCTTTTTTCGAAGTTTCGCGCTCATTTGAACGCAAAATGGCCCACTTCCGGGAGCGGCTTGATTTCAAACACCGGCATTTCGCGCGGTCAAGAAAGCGCATTTTCTTCGAGGAATTGCGTTCATAGGACGACAAGCTGGCTCGTCTCTCCGAGAACGACTTGATTTCAAACACCGCCATTTTCAGAGACGGTCTCCGAGCGCGTCATGTCAGCGCGGCGTGAAATGCTGGCGAGTGGTAAACTGCCACCGGCTTGCGCTCGCCGGCCAGAGGTGGAGAAACCATGCCAAATACCATGACGAACCTAAGAAGCGTCCTCGCCAGCACGCCGCTTATCGCTGCCCTTTTTTGCGGCGTGGGCTGGGCTCAAGCGCCCGGCGTCAAGCGGCATTGGCTTGCCGTGGAGCGCGGCAGCCTGTGCGTCACGGAAGGAGCGATCGAGTCGGCCCCGGAAAACCGGATGGCCGTGAACGTTCCCAAGCTGCGCGCCTACGTGAACCGGTGGACGGCGCAAGCCATCGAGGCGCGGTTCACCTATCGCGGTCCCTCGGCCGAGCAAGTGCCGCTAGCCTCCGGCGAGGTACGGCGGCAGTTCGGGCTCAAGCTGCGCGCGCAGGACGGGTGCAACCTGGTGTACGCCGTGTGGCGATTCGAGCCCGAATCGAACTTGGTGGTGTCGGTGAAGAGCAATCCGGACGAGCACACCAGCGCGGCGTGCGGCAACCGGGGCTACCGCAACGTCAAGCCCCGCAGCAGCGCGCCTGTGCCCGTCTTGCGCCCCGGCGACAGGCACACCCTGCGTGCCGAGATGAACCGCGACGAATTACGCGTCTTCGTCGATAACAACCCGGTGTGGGACGGAAGCGTCGGCTCGGAAGCGCTCTCGATTAACGGTCCGGTGGGCATTCGGTCCGACAACGTGCGTCTGGAGCTGGATCTGCTGGTGAAGGACTATGCCGGCCCTCACCCTATGTTTGTCCTTGCCTGCAAGCCGGACGCCGAGGGATCGGAGTAAGCGGTCGAATGCCAGCTAAAGCGTAGTAGAATGGCGTGTGGTCAACTGGCGCCGGTTTACGCCGTCAGACTTTGAATACGACTTCGAGCGCGACAAGCTTTCGGGACACTGGGTCACTTTTGATGAAGCCAAGGAACAAGAAATCGGCAGGGCTGAGCCAGGCCGAGATTGATGCGGTCGTTGTTTCGCAGTCCGAGGACCCGTCGGCTTGGGAAGCGCCGGTCCGGGTGAGACGTTCAAAGACCAGGTCGCTCTCGATTCCAGGTGATCTCGCAGCGCGCGCGGCCTTCCTCGCCCGCCTTCATCGCGAGGCCGGTGTGGATAAGTGGGTGGAGCGAGTTCTACGCGAGCGAGTCGAGCTGGAGGAGTGCGCCTTCAACGAGGCCAAGAAACAGCTCGCTTCCTGAGCGAGCGTAACTCGGACCCCGTGTGTGGGTTAGCGGCCGTTCTCTCGGGATCACGAAAATCCGCGGACCTTAGAAGGGCAAGACCGGGCTACCGCGCTCGAGACAAATGGCGCTAAACGAGACAAATGGCGCTAAAATAGAGGTTAGAGGCGTGAGCCATGGCCGCTCCCGTCATCGTGCGCGATCCCGAGGTTCTGGGAGGAATCGCCTGCTTTCGCGGCACTCGCGTTCCATTTCAAAACCTGCTGGATTACCTTGAAGCCGGCGATACCCTCGACGAGTTCCTGGAGCAATTCCCCACCGTAACCCGCGAAATGGCCGTCGAAGCGCTTGAGACGGCAAAACACTCGCTCCTGGCGAGGATCGGGTGATTGCCGGAGCCAATCGGGCAACTCTAGCGCGCACCCGTTCTGTGGGTCCGCCGCTCTTGTCTTGCGCCCGGGAGTGAACCGTTTTGCCGCGCGAGCCCCGCTGTACGTTCGTCTGATCTTCAGGACCCAGACGGCCGGCCCTCCAGACGACGCCTCAGAACTTGTCAGGGTCCGGCAGCAAAGCGCGCGGAGGCGTGGCGATGGCTGGGAAAGCGTGCAGGATCTTCTTGTCAAAAGTCGCCAGGGGAAGGCGTTCCCGGCGGGCGAGTTCAACGAAGAGAGCGTCGTAGACTGCAAGGCCGGACTGCAGGGCGCGAGTGAGGGCCCCGTGCCAGAGGGTCCGGCTTGGGACTGAGCGGATACCGAGGCGAGCCGCAAGATCGAGCCGCTTCGGTCCCTCCTGGCCGGGCAGCACGCCGCTGCGAGTGGCCATCCACACCACATTCGCCAGCTCCGCTTCCCAAATCGCCGGCGCAGTCGTTTCGCCGACCTCTCGCCAGAACCGCCGCGTTTCGTCCACAAAGGGCTCGGTGCCCAACAGGTAGTAGGCCACCACGTTGGTGTCAACCACGGCTCTCATTCCCGGCCGGCTCCGATCCACTTGTCCACCTGTTTGGCGGTCGGCCGGCGGGATTGGGCCGCCCAGGCTGCTTCGATCTGCGCCAGGGTTGAGGACCGGTCGGCGACATATTCCTCCAGGAACTGACGAACTTCGCTCTCCATGGAGCGGCGGTTTTTTCGCGCCAGCGACTTGAGCGATTTGACCACGCCGGGCCGCACGTTCCTGATGGTGAGCGTTGCCATACTTCCTCCAATGCTAGCATAATGCTAGCATGAGGCGCGAACCCTGACAAGCTGGCATGGACATTCCCGCGGATTTCTGCCACCCGGGCGGGCGGCGGCCGAATCGGAAATTGCCGCCGGATGTGGATTGGCGAAAGATACGGCCCTGTGATACTGTTTTGTGTATACAATGGTTTTCGCCTGGGATCCGAAGAAGAGCGGGGTTAACCGTCGAAAACACGGCGTCTCGTTCGAAAGGGCCGTGCGGGTGTTCGAAGATCCCAACGCAGTTTCGTACGTCGAGCGAGTGGTGGAGGGCGAAGAGCGCTGGCACACCATCGGCCTCGCCGGAAGCGTGGTTCTTCTGCTGGTCGTTCACACCGTGGAGGAAGAAGATGGCGAAGAAACGATCCGAGTCATCTCGGCGAGAAAAGCGGATTCCCGCGAGCAGGCTCTTTACGAAGCCCCTCGGTAAGCGCGAGCGCGCGGAGCTCAAGGCGCTGGCCCGGATGCCGGATTCCGCCATCGATTACTCCGACGCTCCGGCCACGGAGCTCTTCCCGCCCGAAATTCAGGTGGGAAGATTCTACCGGCCCGTGAAGCAGCAAATCAGCCTGCGGGTGGATGCCGACGTCCTGGCGTGGTTCCGGTCGCGGGGCGGGAAGTATCAGACGTACATGAACCAGGTCCTACGCCGTGAAATGCGAGCCCGCGCTACGGCTCGGTAGCCAACGGGCGCCACACACTCCGCACCTGCCACTCGCCACTTGTCACTCGTCACTGCATTTCAGGTCGCGCCTGCCGGCCATGGCCATCGACCCTTGTGGAAGACGAAGCACCGTCGCATCACCAACCAGCTTTATGCTAAAGTCCTGCCATGGAGATAACACTCAAAATACCCGACGAACTCGCCGCCCAGGCCCAAGCGCGCGGGGTTCCGGTGGACGCCTATGTGGAAGCGATCCTCGCCCGGCAGATCGCATCGGAAGCCGGCGGCGCCAGGCAGGAACGCACGCCGGAAGCGATTCGGAGTTGGCTCGACTCAATGGCCCAACTGTCCGACCAGATTCCCCCGCTTCCAGCCACCATCTCGCGGGAGTGGATTTACCAGGACCACGACTAGATGGCCATCAGTTCGTGTTTGGTCGATACTAATGTTCTGCTTCGCGCCACCCGACGCTCTGACCCGCAGCATCCGGCGGTCGAAACGGCTCTCGAGCGATTGGCCCTGCAGGGCGCGACTCTCTACTACACGCACCAAAACATTGCTGAGCTTTGGAACGTGATGACAAGGCCCGTTGCCCGCAACGGCTTCGGACTCACGGTTATTGACGCCGAGCGTGAGGTCCGCGCCGTCGAAGCGGGCATGGCCTTCTTGCCTGACAATGAGGCCGTCAATCGCGAGTGGCGGAGAATCATCGTGCAGCACGCCATTTCGGGGGCGCAAGTCCATGACGCACGCCTGGCAGCAGCTATGTACGTCCACCGGATCAGCCACATTCTTACGTTCAACGTGGGAGACTTCAGTCGCTTCAGCGGTCTTACCGCCGTGCATCCCGACGGCATTTAACGAGCGCGCGGAGCTCGAGGCGCTGGCCCGAATGCCGGATTCCGCTATCGATTACTCCGACGCTCCGGCCACGGAGCCCTTTCCGCCCGAAATTCACGTGGGAAGATTCTACCGGACCGTGAAGCAGCAAATCAGCCTGCGGGTGGATGCCGACGTCCTGGCGTGGTTCCGGTCGCGGGGCGGGAAGTATCAGACCTACATGAACCAGGTCCTGCGCCGGGAAATGCGAGCCCGCGCCAGGGCTCGATAGCCGGGCGCCGCCGCGCGCGCGTCACCAGCCCCTAGCCATTCCCCCATCGTCACCTGGCGCCGCGTCCGGCGCCGCCCTCGATGGGCCGCCAGCTTTCCGCCTACGGCCACTTCTGCGCCCCGTGCAGGATACGCACGACGTGGATGGCGTCGCGGCTGGTTCGGTAGATGACAACCCAGGGCAGCGGCGAGAGCACCAACTCGCGCGTTCCCTGTTTCCGTCCGGGGCGGCCGCGGTTGGGGAACGCCAGCAGCTCCGAAGGGGCGTCGTAGATTGCGCGCACCAACTCCAGGGCGCGTTGCGGGGCGTGCTGAAAAAGGTATTCCGCGATGCGCTCCAGGTCGGCGGCCGCTTCCCCGGTCCAGCGAAGCTCCATTTTAGGTAAGGGGCTGCTTTGCACTCAGCAGGTTTTCGAGCCGTTTGCCGACTTCGGAGTGGCTGAGCACTTTGCCTTGGTCGATCTGCGCCAGGCCCTTTTCGACCTCAGTAATGAACCACTCGTCGTAGTTCACGAGGCCTTCAATCGCTTCGCGCGCCAGCGTCTCGGGCTCGCGTCCGCTTTCCGCCGCGAGACGCGCGAGCTTGGCCTCCACCTCGGGCTTCAGGGATACGTTCATGCTGGCAGTTTAGGCTTGCCCGCGAGGCGTGTCAATCTGCGGTGCGCCCCCTTGGCCGGCTCCGCGCCGCCGCGTTCGTTGCCTTTCTGTTCCTCACCCTGCGCGCTTAAGGGGGGTGGGGCGCGTTCGACGGCGGGCAGCGGCTTGGAATTTCGCCGCTAGTCACTCGTCACTTGTCACTCGCCACTTCCTTTTTCACTTGCCACTGCCTTTTTCGCTGCTTTTCAGATCGCGCAGCAGGCGCTCGAATCCCCTCCTAAATGCGTCGTGATCTTTCCAGTTCGTGAAGTCGCCGATATGGCGCGCGCGGCGCAGGCTGGCGGCCCAAGCCTGATCGGTGTCCATCACTGCGTCGTCCAGGCGAATGGGGAAGAGCACGAGCTTGGCACCCTGCTTCCGCTCCTTTTCGAGAGCCGCCTCCACCTCTTCTTCGACCCAGGGGCTCGCGATGGAATGCCCACGGCCCGATGAAGCTGTCCCGCCCGGAGACGATATTTGGGTTATACTTTTTCCGCTGACCTTATGGCCACTGCCACTTTTCAAAAGGCGCTGGGCGCATTCTACACTGGCGAGCCGGTCGCCCAATACATCGTCCGTTGGGCAATTCGAACGTCATCCGGCGCCGTATTCGATCCGAGTTGCGGTGAGGGCGTGGAACGATCGACGAGAAGAAGGAGGGAAGCACGTGGCTGGTAGGCGCGAGGAGAAGCGGAAACTGGCCGAAGCTATCCTGACACTGATGCGGGAAACCTTCGCCGAAGGATGGGGGAACGTCCACTCTGACGATACCCTAACAGACGGCCGCACAATGCGTCGGGCAGTCGAAGAGTACTTTGGCGTAGCGCAGCGGAGGAAGGTGAAATCGTCCGGCCGCAGGTTGTGAACGCGCTGAACAGTGCGATGTTCGAGCGTGCGAGTTTCGGATAGACCGGCGCCTGGAGTCCGCAGTCAACGGTCGCCGAATCTACAGGTGGGCATGGCAAATCTCGATTTCTTCAAGAACACAGGACGTGCCTCGACCGCCGTCGAGGAGGGCGGCCCGGTGCGCAATCCGCGTACGACTCGGACCCAAGGGTTGAATGGGAAGGGTTCCGCGTGGCCGAACCTCCGCTTGCCAGGGGGAGACAACACTCCTGAGGGCTTGAAGGCTCTGCTGGATGCGAATCTAAAGTTTCGCACAGTTCCCTGGCCTCCACCTTTCGACAGAACTGAGCATCATCTGCACCTGGGGGACGCGCGTAGCCTCGGTTGGATCCTGAACGCCTCGGTCCACCTGATCGTCACTTCACCCCCGTACTGGACGCTGAAACGGTACCAAACCTCTAACCAGGGCCAACTCGGCGACATCCCGGATTACGAGGTCTTTCTCTCCGAGCTGGACAGAGTCTGGGCGGAATGCCGGCGCGTACTAGTGGACGGAGGGCGGGTCTGCTGCGTCGTGGGTGACGTCTGTATCCCGAGAAAGCGCGGCGGCAGGCACCTGATAATGCCGCTTCACGCCGATATCCAGGTGCGTGCTCGCAAGCTGGGGTTAGACTGCCTGACGCCGATCCTATGGCATAAAATCGCCAACGGCGCTACCGAGGTTCAGGGAAACGGAGCGGGCTTTTACGGGAAACCCTTCCAGCCAGGCGCCATTGTGAAGAACGATACCGAATACATCCTGTTTTTGAGAAAGGGCGGCAAGTATCGGTCGGCCCTCTCCCCGTTGAAAAGGGCGCTCTCCATGCTGACGCGCGAGGAAATGCAGGGATGGCTCAGGTCGTCCTGGACGGACATTCCCGGTGCCTCGACCCGAGACGGTCATCCCGCGCCGTACCCCGTCGAGCTGGCCGAACGGCTCATCAGACTCTTCTCTTTTGCGGGCGACGTCGTTCTCGACCCCTTCGGCGGCAGCGGATCGACAAGCTTGGCAGCGATAGAGACCGGCCGGAACTCAATCAGTGTGGAGATCGAACCCTCCTATATGAGAATCGCCGGACGCCGGGTGGATGGCGCAGCGCGCCAAGAACGCATGACTGGACCGGTACGCGCTGAGGTGGTTGTTGACTGAATATCGTTTGCTGGAAGAGTTTAGAGGGCTTTTTGAAGGAAAGAAGTATGTCCACCGCTCATCGACCCTCGGCGACTTCGTCGCCATGCATCTCTTCGAAGACCTTGTGGCGCTGAATCGCTCCCGTAAACTTACGCGGGCGGTGGCCTCAAAGACGAGGGTGCTGAACGCGCAGAACCGGCTAAAGGGAATTGAGGCTCGCCGTGGAGACGGCACTTTTGGAGAGCTCGTTCCGGGAGAAACACCGCTTACAGATGCGGGCTACAAGGTGTCGCGGGGACCGGTCGCAACCGTTGAGATCGGCGTCGAGGTAAAGATTGTGGCCAAGGCCATGATCAAGCAAAGCGACAGAGTGATTGGCGACTTTCAGAAACAGGTCCTTGAGTTTCAGCGGCGTTCGGGTTCCTCGCCCCCTCTGTGCGTCGCACTTGTCGGAATTAACTACGCCGAGCAAACCACGAGCTACGAGGGTGAGAGGAGCTACCCGACAGACGGCCGCAAGAATAGGCACCCCTGCCAGGAAGCTCCAGAGGCAAGGCGGCGCATCATCAGCAAGGTGGGGCCTGTCTACGACGAGATGCTGGTACTGGCCTACAGGGGTACAAACGTACCTCCGTATCCTTTCGAGTGGCTCGATTATGACGCAACCCGTCAGGAGTACGGCGCTCTGCTTACACGAATAAGTCGAGAATACGACAAGCGTTTCTAGCTCTAGTGGCTCTGGGTATCCGGACCCCGACGGACCGAATATTAGGAAGGTATGGCGCGTGGTGGGAGATGGGCTCCCCAGGGGCCTCGATCAACGGGGCCTTTTTCCGTGGCGACCGCGCCTCGATGAGTAAGCTTGTATATCTTCGGCAGGGAAAGTCTTCGGAGCGATACCTCGAAACGAGCCCTCGGGCTTGACAGTAAGCGAACCTCTCGCCGCCGATCGTGTTAGAATCCCCGCCAGAATGCCTGCCGACAAACCAGCCGAACAGCCCGCCGCAACGGAGGCAGAGCAGGGCTGCCCGGTCAAGATGCACGAGGGACGCCGCTGCGGCCGGCCCTTGCACAAGGCGCCCGAAGGCGTGGACAAGGCGCCGGTGTGCCTAATGCACTCTCGCGATCCGAGCAAGGATGAC
>DATJAQ010000213.1:0-2776 GCA_035516075.1 Terriglobia bacterium
CCCTCGATTTGTTCGCGCGTCATTGGGAAACCGGCGAGCCGGTGCCGGAAGATCTCTTCCGGAAGATGACACGGGCGCGCACCTTCCGCGCGGCCAACGCGCAGATGCGGCAGCTGGGTCTGGGATTCGTGGACCTGATGCTGCACACGCGCTACTCGCCGGAGCGCGACGGCGACCCGGTGGCCTACTCGCGCGCCATTTTGCAGGAGTACAGCCCCGCCCCCCTGCCGCCCCAGCACGCCATGATCGCGGCTTTCACGCACCTGTTCTCCAGCCCGGTGGCGTACGGAGCGGGCTACTACTCGTACAAGTGGGCCGAGGTGCTGGATGCCGACGCCTTCACCCGCTTCCGCGATTACGGCATCTTCAGCCGCGAGATCGGGGGGGCGTTCCGCGAGCACATCCTGTCCAAGGGCGACAGCGAGGACCCCGCCGAGCTGTACCGCCGCTTCATGGGAAGGGATCCCGACCCGCGACCTCTGCTGGTACGGTCAGGGCTGGCCTGACGCCGGCGGCGCGCCGAGCCACTCCAGGTTTTCGACGGCGGGCGACTCCACCAGGTCGAAATAGTGGTCTTCGAGGGAGGAAGCGATCTCGGCAGTCGGCGAGTTCCACACCATCTTCCCCTGGCGGATCATGACCACCTGCGTGGCGACGCGCTCCACCAGGGCCAGGATGTGCGAGGTCAGAAAGACGGTGACTCCGCGGCGCGCCAGGGTTTCGAGCAGGTCGCGGAGGATGCGGGAGGTCGCCGGATCCACGGCTTCGAAGGGCTCGTCCAGAAACAGCGCCCGGGGGTTGGGGAGCAGCGCCATGGCCAGCGCGGTCTTCTTGCGCATGCCGTGCGAACAGGCGCGCGCGAAGGTGCGGCGGCCGTGCTCCAGGCTCAGGGCGCGGAGAAGCTGGCCGGTGCGCTCGCGGGTCTGGCGCCGGTCCAGGCCGTAGACGTCTCCGGTGAGGAGCAGGTGCTCTTCCACGGTGAGATCGTCAAACAGGCCGAGCTCTTCGGGCAGAACGCCGATGCGCCGCTTGAGCTCGAGGGGGCGGGCGGCGACATCGAGGCCGCGGACCTCGGCCCGGCCCGCGGAAGGCGGCAGCAGGCCGGTGAGCATCTTCAGCGTGGTGGATTTGCCGGCGCCGTTGGGACCGAGAAAAGCGCAGATGGCGCCCGCGGGGATGTCCAGGGTGAGGTTGTCGACCGCGGTGAAGGTCCCGAACCGGCGCGTGAGGCCGCGGCAGGAGATCATGTCTCATTGTGACTGAATTTGTGGCGCACGCACCTCCTTGTGGTCCGGGCAAGCTGGCCTGTGACCTCTTCCCTGGTCAAGCCTTTGCAGGGGCGAGTTCATAGCTGAGTTCTTTACCCGCCGCCCGGCGCCGGCCGCGGATCGTCGGAGACCACCACACGTAGCGCTATGGCGGGCTCGCTGGCCCGATGTAGTGTAATCGTCATGACATTTTGCTCCAAAAAGATTCGGACCGCCCCGATGCGCTAACATGGCCGCTTTGCTTTTGCAGCCCTTGAATCGGGCCTAAAGGCTTGCAGCTACTCGTAACACTTACGCCGCTCCGTAGCACTTACGGGGCACTTCACGGTGAGATAATCCCTTTGTTTTCAGGGGCAGCGATTGCAAGTGACAGCGTACGCTACCCTGACACGGAGAGGTCCGGCGCTCGAGTCGCCGCGGGCCCACCATGAAACCAGTAATCACCAGAAAACTGCCGGGCTCTGGGCGTCTGACTCCCGCAATGCCTCGACTTACTCTTAAGTTTCTGCCGGCACCGATTCGCTCCAGGGTTGCGGACTCGTCATGGTAATGGAGAGCGGGCATCATAGCGCCGCCAACCGGGGATAATGGTCTTAGTCGCCGTTTCGCCGGCGTCCTGTCAACGGGGATGTGGGCGAAGCGATTTCCGGCGAAAAGAGGGAGCCGTCGCCCGGGTAGTGGACGGGCGATCTTCATGGGAGTCCGAAAATGACCGCAACAGTGAGCCGGCGTGCTTGCGCCGCAGGAGCCGCGCCAACTCGCTCGACAAAGTCAGTCGGCGCGCGCGTCGCCAGCCGGCAAAGCACCGGTTTCCGGCTCGCGGCTCCGCTTGCCTGCGCCGCGTTCGCGTTTTGGCCGCACGTGAAAGCTGCCGCCCAGACCGCCCCCGCGCGGACCCCCGTGATCCTGATTTCCATCGATACGCTTCGCGCCGACCACCTGGGCGTGTACGGCTACCGCAGAATCAACACTCCGAATATCGACGCATTTGCGCGTCAGGGTACGGTCTTCGAGGCCATCGATTCCCAGATTCCACTGACGCTTCCATCGCACACCTCGCTGTTCACCTCGACTTACCCGTTCGAGAACGGCGTCGAAGAGAACGACCAACATGTGCCGGCAGGGGCGGTGACGCTGGCTTCGGTATTGCGCTCCCACGGCTACAAGACGGCGGCGTTCATCGGCAGCGTCCTGATGGACCACCGCCAGGGCATCGACCAGGGCTTCGATTTCTACGACAGTCCGTTCCGCGGGCTGTCCGAAGAATCCGGGAACCCGTTTGCCGTCGGGGTCAGGCGCGACGGGGCATTGGTCCTTCGCGCGGCCCGGCAATGGCTGGGCGAAAGTCGCAACCAGCCGGTTTTCGCCTTTGTGCACCTGTTCGATTTGCACGCTCCTTACGCCCAGGCTCCCAGCCCCGAAGGCCTGCCCGACCCAGCGGGCTACGATGTTCAGATTGCCTATATCGACCGGTTGCTGGGCCAGTTCCAGCACGCGCTCATGGAGGG
>DATJAQ010000214.1:0-16118 GCA_035516075.1 Terriglobia bacterium
GCCTTCCCTCCGCCCCTATTCGGCTCTCAAGACGCCAAGCCATTCGCGTGTCGTTGCCTTGACTCTGGACTGTTCTACCTCAAGGGCCGCACCGCTCCTGCCTACCGCAGTCCCACCTGGCCGCGTACGGAGTCGATGAGCTTGGCCGCGTCGTAGCCCACGCCGTCCTTGAAAACGATTTCCACTTTCTCGATGTCGGCGATGTCCCGGGCGGGATTGCCGTGAATCACCGCCAGATCGGCCGACTTGCCGGGAGCGAGGGTGCCGAGGCGGTCCAGTTCGCCCAGGAACGCGGCGCCGTTGGCGGTGGCGATGTGGATGGCCTCGAGCGGGGTGAATCCGGCCTCCACCAGCAGCTCCACCTCGCGCTGATCGCCGAATCCGGCCAGCACGCCGCCGTAGCCGGTGGGATCCTCGCCAGCCAGCAGCAGCCCTCCCGCTTGGGCGAAGTCGTGCTCGAACTGCATTTCCTTCTTCAGCTCCAGGGCGGCGAGGGCGCTGGCTTTCTCATTGCCGCTGCGGCGCGCCCGGGTGGCCAGGTAACTGGTGCGCGCCTCGGGCGCGAGCGCCTCCAGCACGCGGTCGTCGAGCGGCGGGCGCAAGCCCACGAAAGTCTCGAAGACGGGCAGGGTGGACGTCACCGCCACATGGCGCGCCACGAGATCGCGAATCGTCTCCTGAACCGGCGCGCCTTCCACGTCGAGGGCGGCGAGCGTTTGGGCGGCTTCCGGGCCCGGCGGGCACACGTCCGGCACCTTGCCGGGGACGAACTCGGTATCCACCAGCAGCCCGTGCTCGAGGTCGTCGATGCCGAGCGCGGCGGCCTCGCGAAATCCGATTGAGCACAGGTGGCCCGTGATTTTGAGGCCGTGCCGGTGGGCGGCCTCGACGGCGGCGGCGAGCTCGGCGCGCGTAATGTGCATGTAGGCTTTGAATGAGGTGGCGCCCTCGGCAGCCCAGTAGTCCACGGTGCGCCTTGCGTCGTCCGGCCCGTCGAGCTCGTGCATGTTGGGCGTGTAGGCTCCGGGGCCTTCGAGATAAGGCCCGGTGACGTGAATCTTCGGGCCTGGCGCGCGCCCGCCGTCGATCAGTTTCTTCACCGCAAGGTCGGTGTACGGCTCGATGGCGCCGGTGGTGCGCAGGCTGGTGACGCCGGCGGCGAGATAGAGGCGCGGCGCCGAGTAGGCCAGCTCGGTGTAAACCGCCGGAAAGCCCTGGCTTCCGATGGCAGCGGGTGCGGGATAAAACATGTGATCGTGCATGCCCACGAGACCGGGGATCACCGTGTAGCCGGTAAGGTCGAGCACTTTCGCGCCTTCCGGCACCGGCGTGCCGGCGGAGGCGCCCAGGGCGCGAATGCGGCCGCCCTCGATCACCACCGTCTGGTCCTCGGCGGGCGCGGCGCCGGTGCCGTCGATCACGCGTACGTGCTCGAGCACGATCACGGGCGCCTCAACCCGCACGAACGCCTCCACCGCGGCGGAGAGCTTCGTCTGCGCGACGAGCGCCTGAGGGAAAACGAGCACGGCCGCCAGCACCACACAATGCTTTCGCATGAGAACCTCTCCTACACGTTGAGATTATGACTTGCCGTCGCAGCGGCATCCGGAAGGCGGGCTCGCCCGAACAAATTGCCCCGCTCTCGGGATTCAGCTTAGAATGAGCACCTCGGTTCCTGGAGCCCAGCATAGTGCACTGGTTGCAGTCGGTCGCGATTCATTTAGGCCGCGTTCTGGCCCGATACGGGGGATGGGGCCTCTTTCTCATCAACGTTCTTGATTCGTCGGTGCTCGCGTTCCCACTCATCAACGACATCCTGCTGATCCACATGGCCAGCCGCCGGCCCGACATGGCGATTATTTACGCCATCCAATGCACCGCCGGCTCCATCGCGGGCTCATTCGCCATCTACGGCCTGGGCCGCGGCGGCTTGCGCCTGTTTAAGCGCAACCCGGAAATGCGCGAGGCCGGGCGCGCCCGCCGCTGGCTGAAGCGCAATGATTTTGCCACGGTACTGGTGGCGGCGCTACTGCCGCCGCCGACGCCTTTCAAAGTGGTGCCCATCATGGCCGGCGCTCTGGGCATGAACCCGGGGCGGCTGGGCGCGGCACTGCTCCTCGGCCGCGGCCTGCGCTTCGCGCTGGAAGCCTGGGTCGGCATGCGCTATGGGGCCGAGGCGGAACGATACCTGAAATACCACCTGGGATTCCTCTCCGTCGCCACCGCCGCCAGCGTCGTCCTGCTGGTGGTGATCTACCGCTACCTGCAAAAGACGGCCCCCGCGGATTGATGCCGGCGCCCGGTGGCGCCGTCCTCCGCGATGCGGAGGCGCCCCGCGTTCATGGGCTGGGTCTGCCCATGAAGCTAAACGTCTGCCCCACGACTTGCAGGTTGGGGCCGAGGTCGATGGTGGCTTCAAAAGAACCCACGGAGCCGGAAGCCCTGCCAAAACGCAAGTCGCGGATGATGACTTCCCAGCCGCCCTCCGGCTGCGTTTCGACCCGCGCGAAGGGGAAGCGCGCAAAGTCCATGAACACGCGCCCCACGTGCGACGCCACCGCGGCGTTCAAGGCGGGCGAAGGCTCAGGCTTGCGAAACACCTCGGCCTGGCCGGGATCCACGTCCGCAGCCAGCGAGTTCGCAGGAAGCACGTGAAAGGCCGAGTCCGTCTCCACCACACCCACCCAGTCGAGCGGGTTGAGGGTGGGAAAGGCACCCAGGCGCAACGGCGGCTCCTCGGCGTAGTTGTTGGACGCGAGCAGGCTCAGCGCGCGGCGGTGGCAGAAATCGCGCACACCCCAGAGCAGCACCAGGCCCACCAGCGCGACCACCGCGCCGCGGCGATACCCGGGCCGCCCGGCGCCCACCTCCTCGGAGACCAGCCGCAACAGGAAAGGAAGGCCGAGCCCGGCCGCGAGCAGCAAGAGCAGCATGGGGTCCAGGATGGGCATGATGTCCCAGGCGAACCAGCGGCCGCTGACAGGCATGAAGGGACGCACTCCATAGGCGTTGGTGAAGTCGAGCAGCAGGTGGCCCAGCAGCCCGGTCGAGCAGGCCAGGAACAGCCAGCGCAGATTGAGAGGAGGCGAGGAGGGCTTCGGCCGCGCCCGGCGCCCGGGCAGGTAAATGAGGGCCGTGAGCATCAGCGCGAGGCCGGCGAGGCCGGCGAACGAATGCGTGATGCCTCGATGGTACTCGAGGTAGCTGGCACTGCCGCGAATTCGCGTGACCACGTCCACGTCCGGTGCGTTCGAAGCCAGGACGAGCGCCAGCGTGGCGAAGCGGGTCTTGCGCTTCAGCCCGGCCTGGCTCAAGGCGATTCCGGTGAGGGTGTGGGTGAAATTATCCATAGCCGCATTGTTGCGCCGGGCCGGCCTTCGCGCCGAGGCCAGGCGGTGTCAGCGCCAGCGGCGCTCGGGCAGGAGCAGCGTGAGGGCGTCCGGCACCCATTCAAAGGTGGCGGGAAGTTGGCCCGCCAGTTCGCCGTCCACTTCCACGTAAATTCGCCGGCGCGCGCCAGGCGCCGAGCAAGCAAAGGGCGCATCCTCCGCAAGGCGGACGTCGCTGAGCTTGAGATGCCGCCGCAGTGCAGCAGCCACGGCATAAAGCGCATAGCGCCAGGCGTGGCGTCCTTCGAACAAGCAGGCGCGCAGGCGCCCGTCGAGAAGGCTCGCCCCGGGCGCGAGATGAAACCATCCGGCGTAGATCTCGGTGAGCAGAAAAACGGCCAGGGTGGCGCGCCGCTCCTCCCGCTCGCCGTGGCAGACGAACGAGGGGAACCCGTAGCGGAGGGCCTGGCGGATGGACTCCCATCCGTAGGCAAGCACGCCAAGGGACGCCTTGAAATCCCACTCGAGGCGATGGACGACGTAAGCGTCGAAGCCGACGCCGGCCACGCTCAGAAAGTATCGCGGTAAGGGCGCCGCGCCCTGCCCGGCCGGCCCCCACGTGACCCGCCCCAAACCGATTCGGCGCAGAACGGCGCGCGCCAATTGACGGGCCGCCGAAACCGGATCATCGGGGAGGCCCAGGTCCTTGGCGGCGATGTTTGCGGTGCCACCGGGCAGTATCGCCAGCGGGCACGCACTTCCCACCAATCCGTTCACAACCTCGTTCAGGGTACCGTCGCCGCCGCAGACAATCACGGCGCGCGAGCCGTCGCGAGCCGCGGCGAGCGCCAGGTCGCGCGCGCTGGATGGACCGGTAGTGGGCCGGACGTCGAGCACGAATCCGGCTTGCTGGAGGATGCCCGCCGCAGCCTGAATTTCGCCTTCGCGCCGGGCCGGGTTGCGCCCGGCGACAGGGTTGTAGATGAGCGTTGCGCGGCTCAAAGGGAGGAGGTGCCCGAGGCGAATTCCGAGAAACTCGGCCCGGCACCGGTAAGCACCTGTCCGTTCGCGGCGGACGGCGGCAGAAGAGCCAATGACCGCCTTACTTGATATTGGCGTCCGCGGGAAACATCCCTGAAACCACCCTCAAGGCAGTCATCTCGCCGGACTTCTTGTCCTTGTGAATCTTCACCCAAACATCGTCACCGGCTTTCAGGTCGGAGGCGGAGCCGGGCTGCCCGTCGCGATAGAACTTCGTTTTCTTGTCCAGCTTGAATGCCTGACCGTCGCCGAACTCGGTCTTGTCACAGACTATTTCGGATGGCCCGATCGTCTTCACTACCCCGTAAACGAAGCCCTGAAGGTTGCGGGCCGTTTCGGTAGGATCGCCGAAGCGGCCATTGTCGGGCCGAGACGGAGGCTGATCGGCCCGCTGCGCGCGCGCCGCCGGTACCGAAACCGCCATCATGACTGCGGCGATGATGATTGCGAACCGAGCTTTCAAGCTGACCTCAGTCCCGAGAGCAACCCGAACCGGCCGCGTTCGGGCCGCCGCATTGAACGTAGCGCCACGGGCGGGTGGTGTCAAGTTGGAGCGCCACGTTCCGAGTCGCAACCTGCGCCCAGGCGTTCGGCTCTAAGGGCCTAAACGCTATAATTCTCCAGAGCCGGACGGCGCCAAGCCGCCCGCTCCCGAGGAGACCCGTGCCCTCACGCCCGGAGAAGGAAATCGAGAAGCTTCGCGACGAGATCCGGCATCACGAGCACCGCTACTACGTGCTCGACGAGCCTGAAATCTCCGACGGCGAGTTCGACCGGTTGATGCGGCGCCTGCAGGACCTGGAACGCGAGCATCCGGAGCTCGTGACAACGGATTCGCCCACCCAGCGTGTAGGCGGCACGCCGTCGGCCGAGTTCCCCAAAGTGCGGCACTCGGTCCCGATGATGAGCCTCGACAACACCTACTCGGTGGACGAAATCCGGGATTTCGATCGCCGCGTGCGCGAGCTTTCGGGCCGCGATCAGGTGGACTACGTGGGCGAGTTGAAGCTCGACGGCCTCTCCATTTCGCTGGTCTACGAAAACGGCGTGCTGGCGCGGGGTGTGACCCGGGGCGACGGCGTGGAAGGCGAAGAGGTCACGGCCAACCTGCGCACCATCCGCGCTCTTCCGCTGCGGCTCGATACCAAAAGGCTCAGGCTGTGGGGCGCGCCCAAACGCTTCGAAGTGCGGGGCGAGGTGATCATGCCGCACAAGGCGTTCGAACAGCTGAACGCGCGCCGCGAAGCGGCCGGAGAGCCCAAGTTTGCCAATCCGCGCAATTCCGCCGCCGGCACCCTCCGCCTGCTCGATTCCCGGATCGTGGCCGAGCGGCAGCTCGACATCTTTCTCTATTTCGCGCTCGTCAACGGCAAGCCTCCGCTCGCCGAGCACTGGAAGGTGCTTGAATCCATGGCCAAGCTCGGCTTCAAGGTGAACCCCAACCGCCGCCTGTGCCGCTCTTTCGACGAGGTTTTGGGGTACATCCAGAAATGGGAGACGGAGCGCGACAAGCTCGAATACGAGACCGACGGCGTGGTGATCAAGGTGAATGAAACCGGCCTCTGGGACGAACTCGGCTCCACCGCCAAATCGCCGCGCTGGGCCGTGGCCTACAAATATCCCGCCCGGCAGTCCACCACCGTTATCCGGAACATCCGCGCTCAGGTGGGCCGCACCGGCACGCTGACGCCGGTGGCCGATCTCGAGCCCGTGGACGTAGGCGGCGTTACGGTGAGCCACGCCACACTTCACAACATGGATGAAGTCGAGCGCCTCGGCGTTCAGATTGGCGACACCATCCTTTTGCAGCGCGCGGGCGAGGTGATCCCGCAGGTGGTCAAGGTGGTGAAGCACGCCCCGGATGGGCGCGCCTTCAGCATGCCGGCGCACTGTCCAGTTTGCGGCGGCGAGGTGTTTCGGGCCGAGGGCGAAGTGGCCTATCGCTGCATGAACCGCGCCTGCCCGGCGCAACTGAAGGAATCGCTGCTCCATTTCGCCGCGCGCCACGCCATGGATATCGATGGCCTCGGTGAGGCGCTGGTGGATCAACTGGTGGACCGCCATCTGGTGAAGGACGTCGCAGACCTCTATGCGCTGAAGCAGGAGCCGATCGAGGCCTTGGAGCACATGGGCGCAAAATCGGCGGCCAACCTGCTACGCGAAATCGAAGGCAGCAAAAAGAAAGAGCTGGCGCGCGTGATCTTCGCCATCGGAATTCCCTTTGTCGGCGAGCGCACCGGCCAGATCCTGGCGGAACATTTCGGGTCGGTCGATCGTCTCGCGGCGGCCAGCGAAGCTGAACTTGAGGAGGCCAGCGAAATCGGGCCCAAAATCGCAGGCGGGATTGCGGAGTTTTTCCGCGAGGAGCGCAATCGAAAGGTGATCGAGAAGCTGCGCCAAGCCGGGGTGCGGCTCGAAATGCCGGCTTCGGAGCGCAAGAAGCCGAAAGGCGAAGGCCCCCTCACCGGGAAGACCTTCGTGCTCACGGGCACGCTGCCGACGTATTCACGCGAGGAAGCGGCCAGGATGATCGAAGACGCGGGCGGGCGCGTGACGGGTTCGGTGAGCAAGAAGACCGATTACGTGGTGGCAGGCGAGGAAGCCGGGTCGAAGCTTGACAAGGCGAAGTCGCTCGGAGTGACGGTCATCGACGAGAAGGCGCTGCTCGCGCT
Source organism: Terriglobia bacterium (assembly GCA_035516075.1). GTDB lineage: Bacteria > Acidobacteriota > Terriglobia > UBA7540 > UBA7540 > Gp13-AA77. Next base: position 7,043 of record DATJAQ010000214.1, read on the forward strand.
AGCCAGGCAGTGAGCGAGGCGGGCTCTCAGCGGCGGCAGCCGGGAGGCATCATGTCCTTTGGTAGCGTCATCCAATGGTCGATCGAAGGCTCGTGGATCTTCTTCCTGGTCTACTGGTTCGCCATGGCGTTTCGCGTCAAGCGCGTCGTCAAGCGGCAGAGCGCCGCGGGGCGGATGATCCAGTTCGCGGGAGGTACGGCAATCGTCATTCTCATGTGGAACGACAAGATTCCGGGCGGCGTGCTGGCGTCCCGATTTGTCCCGGCGGCTCGCGGCTGGGCGCTGGCGGCCGCCCTGCTCACCTGCGCCGGCATAGCGATCGCAATCTGGGCCCGCGCCATCCTCGGAGGCAACTGGAGCGGGACCGTGACCTTGAAACGAGACCACACGCTGACCCGCACCGGACCTTACGCTATCGTGCGCCACCCGATCTACTCGGGCATCCTGCTGGCTCTCGCCGGCACGGCGCTGGCGGTCGGCGAGTGGCGCGGTCCTCTGGCGGTTGGGATTGCGTTCGCGATGTTCCTCGTCAAGTTGCGGACCGAGGAGCGCTTCATGACCGAGCAGTTCGGACGCGAGTACGAGGCGTACCGCTACGCAACCCGGGCGCTCATTCCCTACATCTTCTGAACTAGGTCAAAACGGCGGCACGGGCCGGCCGGGCAGCTCGCGGCAATCGTAGCACCGCGGCTCGTAGGTCTCTTTGCCGCCTACGTGCACTTGAGGCGAATCGTAGGGCGCCGGCTTGCCGTCAATCAGCCGCTGGGGCAGGGCGGCGGGCTGACCGCACTGGGCGCAGAGGGGCGTCAGCCAGATGCAGTCGTGGCTGCTGCGGCAGAGGCCGAAGAGCAGAAGCGTGGAGCCGAAGGGCTCGCCTTTGAAATCGAGCGCCAGTCCGGAAGCCAGTACGCCGTAGCCGCGCTCCAGCAGCTCGTCCACCACGCGAAAGAAGCTGGAATCGGCGGCGAAAAACTGCACTTCGTCGAAGGCGATCAGATGAAAGCGCGCCCCGCTGGCGGCCTCCTGCTCGCGCACCAGCCTGAGCGCCTGCCAGGGATCGCGGGCGGGCACCTCCAGCGCCTCCATGCTCTTGCCGTGGTAGTCGCGGATCAGGCACTCGCCGCTGCGGGTGTCGATATCCGGTTTCAGCACCAGCACTCGGCGCTTCCCGAACTGACGCAGGGTCTCGATCTCCAGGATCAACCGGCCGGTCTTGTTGCCAAACATGTTGCCGATGATCAGCTTTAACTCTCCGCGCGGCATGGCTTCCTTATCCTCGGATCGATCAGAATCGGACTCAATGGCCGGGAGCAGCTTTGAGCAGCGAACATGACTGCACGGCCTTGGCGGGGTCGGCAGCCTCCCCACCCTCGCGGATATCGCGGACAATGCCCTCGGGGTCGATCACAAACGTTACCCGCTTGGCCACCCGGATCAGCGGGTAGAGAACACCGTATTCCTTCGTTACGTCCTTGGTCTCGTCACTCAGCACCGGAAAGGTCAGGCCGAGCTCGGCGGCGAAGGCTTTGTTGCGCGACGCCGGGTCCACGCTGATGCCGATCACTTCCGCGCCCGCCTTCTTGAACTTGGCGATATCAGCCTGATACGCCAGAAGCTCCTTCCTTCACCCCGGCGTGAACGCTCGAATGTAGAAGGCGAGCACCACGCTCTTCTTTCCCCGAAATTCGCTGAGCCGAACGGGGCGCCCGTTCTGGTCGTTCAGGACAAAGTCCGGGGCCGGCTGGCCCATACGAGGGGGACCGCTCACCGCTGCACCGGCAACTATCGCCGCGAGCACCACAAGAGCAGCTTGCATGGAAGGTTCCGCCATTTCTGCCGGGTGCGGGCACCGAGCTCCGCTGCCGACCGGGAAACGGTGATTATAGCGCCAGACGGGCGCCATCCCTACGCCTTACTCTTGCCGGACTGGCGGGCTCAGCAGGTGTAAGTGATGCGCCTTGCGTTCCGTATAGGCTAAGTGGGGCAGCGCCAACCACAAGAAGTCGTCCGCCGTTTGACCGCGAAGACCTGGGCGGCCACAATTGACTTGACGGGCAGTCACAGGCACGGCCAGTCAGCAGCGGGAATTCCGAACGGGCCGACAGCGGCGCCCGGCGGACGCAACAAGCGGAGCGCGGGCACGCTGGCCGCCAAGCTGGCATACGCGGGGATGTGGTTGATATCATCGCCGCGCGCCCCCATTTTTCAGCGCTCAATCAGGGCTTCAGCATGTTCGCCGGCCCGGTCTCCGAGCAGCTGGCGCGCGGTGACGAGGCGCGATCCCGACGCGGCGGCTGACCTTCGCCGGCCGCGAAGCAATTGCAGGCTCTGATTCGACACGGCCTTTTTCGCAATCCGGAGGAACATCTCTGATGCGCAAGCTTCTTATCCTCGTGCTGATTGCCGGCGCGGCCGGTGCGGGGCTTTACTACCTTTACGGTCGGCCGGTGACCACGCTCGCCCTCACCGGTATCGTCACCACCGACGACGTGGTGCTGAGTTCCCAGGTGCAAGGCCAGATCCAGCAGATGCTGGTGAAGGAAGGCGACCCGGTGAAGAGCGGCCAACTGCTGGCCACGATTGTGCCCCAGGAACTCGCAGCCCAGCGGGCGTACTATGCGCACGCCGAAGAGGGCCAGGCCGCCTCGGTCGCATCGGCGCGCTCGGCGCTTCAGTATCAGGAGCTTCAGACGCGCAACCAGATCGATCAGGCGCAGGCTTCGCTCGCCTCGGCCGAGGCCCAACAAAAGGAGGCCGCCGCCGATTTGGAGAACGACCAGTTGAACTATCAGCGCACCCACAGCCTGTTTCAGCAAGGCATCGTGCCAGCTTCCTCGGACGATACGGCCCGCACCACGCTCGACGCCGCCCAAGCGCACTTGCAGGCGTTGAAGCAGCAAGTGGACGCGGCGCGGGCGGCTGTGGAGCTGGCGCGCTCGAACCTCGAGCAGGTCAGAGTCCGCGAAAACGAGCTTGCCGCCAGCATGCACCAGTTGGCGGCTGCCGGCGCGCAAAAAACGGAGGCCCAGGTGCGCCTCGGCTACACCGAGATCCGCTCGCCCCTCGACGGCTTTGTCGACACGCGGGCGGCGCTGCAGGGCGAGGTGGTGAACGTGGCTCAGCCCATCCTCACCCTCATCAACCCGGACAACCTGTGGGTGCGCATCGACGTACCTGAAACCTATATCGACCGGATTCGCCTGGGCGAACAGCTTCCGGTGCGGTTGCCGTCCGGCGAAGAGCGCGCGGGAACGGTGTTCTATCGCGGCGCGGACGCCAGCTTCGCCACCCAGCGCGACGTGAGCCGCACCAAGCGCGACATTAAAACGTTCGAGGTTCGCCTGCGGGTAGACAACCCGGACCGCGCCCTGGCCGTGGGCATGAGCGCCTACGTGACCGTGCCGATCGGGAACGCGAAGTGAAGTAAGTGACAAGTGACGAGCGATCTGCGGCACTACAGCCTTTGTGCCTTGGTTGCCGCTGGCCACTCGTCACTTGTCACGAGTCACTTCTCTTGAGATGGCTGCCATCGAAGTCGAACAAATCGAGAAGAAGTTCGGCGACTTTACCGCCGTGGACCACGTCAGCTTCGACGTGGCGCAAGGCGAGATCTTCGGATTACTGGGCCCGAACGGCGCCGGCAAGTCCACCCTGATCCGCATGCTGACCACCCTCATCGAGCCCACTTCGGGCACGGCACGGGTGAACGGCTTTGACATCCGCCAGCACCCCAACGACGTCCGCAAGTGCATCGGCGTGATTCCGCAGGCCGCGACCTCCGACCTCGATCTGAGCCTGGAAGAGAACCTGATGATCTTCGCCAAACTCTACAGCGTGCCGCGCGAGCATCGCAAGCGCGACGTGAAGGAGCTGCTGGATTCCGTCGATCTGGGCTCCTGGGCGGACAAGCCCGTCAAGTTCCTTTCCGGAGGCATGCGCCGGCGTCTCGAGATCGCGCGCGGACTTGTCCACCAGCCCAAGATCTTTTTTCTCGACGAACCCACCACCGGTCTCGACCCGGTTTCGCGCGTGGCCGTGTGGGAGATGCTGGTGCGCCTCAAAGGCGAGCGCCAGTTGACCATCCTGGTGACCACGCACTATATGGACGAGGCGGACAAACTCGCCGACCGTGTGGCCATCGTCGACCACGGGAAGCTGGTGGCGCTCGATACGCCTTTCAAGCTGAAGGCCTCGATCCCCGGCGAGAACATGCTGGAGGTGAGCTTCTCCGGCGCGCCCCCGGATTGGACCCAGACGCTCGAAGGTTTGCCCGAAGTCGCCAGCGTGAAGCTGTACGACCACGTTTACCGCATCGCGTCGCGCAACGGGCCGCGCACCACGGTGGAACTGGTGGAAGCAGCGCGCCGCGCGGGCGTGACCGTCACCGCCCTCTCCGTGCAGTCCGCGACCCTCGACGACGTTTTTATGCACTTCACCGGACGCCAGCTTCGCGACGAACTGCAGGACGCGGCCAGGTACGATCCGACCTTCATGTACCAGAAGGGCTAGGCAGCCGGCAACTCTTATGAACCGCATCTGGGCCCTCATCGAACGCGACCTCCGCCGTTTCCGGCGCAGCCCCACTCTGATCATCGTCTCGATGGTGTTCCCCATCATTCAGCTCGTCGTGCTCGGCTACGCTTTCGGCGGCAAGCTCAAGCACCTGAAGATCGGCGTGGTGGATCAGGACCACCAGGTGACCGCCGTCAAGTTGCGCGAGCTGCTCAGCGCTGTGGCGGTAAACGCCGAAACCGTCATTCCCATCACCTACGACGATCGCGGGCGCGCCCTCGCGGACCTCCGGAACGGGCGGCTGAACGGCGTGCTGAACATCCCGCCCCATTTTTCGAGAGACGTCCTCGCAGGCACCGCGCCCCAGGTGGCGCTGGTGGAAGACAACACCGACCAGTTCATTTCGTCCACCCTTGAGGGCGTCTTCACCGGCCTGGTAGGCGCCTTCGACACGCCGGGCGCGGCGCCGCGGATTCCAACCCAGGCCACGCTTTCGGTGGTGGAAGTCTATCCCTATGTTCCCTACATTCAGTACCTGCTGCCGGGCTCCATCGTGCTGTCGATCTTCGTGATGGTGATGATCGGAGGCGGCATCATCTTCATCGACGACAAGGCGCGCGGCCTGCACGAAGGCTACCTGGTAACGCCCATCAGCAAGTTCGAGCTCATCATGGGCTTCAACCTTTCCGGGACCGTCAAAGCCATCCTCTCGGGGATGGTCCTGATGACCGTCGGCTCGCTGATCGCGGGCACTCCCGAGCCTTTCGATCCCTTGCGCCTGCTGCGGCTGTTCGTGATGATCGTGGTCACCGCCCTGGCGCTGGTCAGTATGATGTTCCTCATCATGGTGCGCGTCAGTGATCCGCTAGTCCCGCGCGCGGTGTTCGGCGTGCTGAATACCCTGCTGTTCTTCCCGAGCGGCGCCGTCTATCCCGTGCAGGCGTTTCCGGCCTGGATGCGAGCCATCTCCACCGTCGATCCCTTCAGCTACGCCGTTCACGCCTTCAAGAGTCTCTTGCTGAAGAACACGGGGATGACCGCGATTTACGGTGATCTTGCGTACCTGGCGATATTCGCCCTTCTCGCCATGGCTGCCGCCACGGCGCTCTTTCGACGAACGCTCTGAAGACTCTGTGCTCATGGAATACCTGATCGAACCTCTCCAACCTGCCGACTGGGAACAAGTGCGGGCGATCTACCTCGAAGGTATCGCCACCCGCAACGCCACCTTCGAGACTGGCGCACCCGCCTGGGAACAATGGGATGCCGCGCACCTTCGCGACGGGCGACTGGTAGCTCGCGCGAAGGACGCCGTGCTCGGCTGGGCGGCGCTCACGCCGGTCTCGAGGCGCCGCTGCTATGCCGGCGTGGCCGAAGCAAGCGTTTACGTCGGTGGCCGACATACGGGCCACGGAATCGGTTCGGCGTTGCTGCGCACCTTGATCGAAACCTCCGAACGGAACGGGATCTGGACCCTCCAGGCCGGCATCTTCCCGGAAAATCCCGCCAGCCTGGCGCTCGTGAAGAAGCACGGCTTCCGCGAAGTCGGGCGGCGCGAAAGGCTCGCCAAGCTCGACGGCTTGTGGCGCGACGTGCTGCTTCTTGAGCGGCGAAGTCAGATTGCAGGCGGTTGACGAGAACCCCCTTGCGCCTCCCTGAAATACTGAAACGACCGCTCTGCGGCTGGTGTCTATGCAAGCGAGAGGTGCCGAGTTGTGCCGGCGGCCAGCCGGTTCCCTCCGCCTCTTACGGAGGCCGGCCATGTTCGAAAACTCCCTGCTGCAGTCTTCCGCCCGGCGCGCCGCGATTCCGATGGGGTATGTCATCGACGGAGCGCTGCTTGCATTGCTCGTGCTCTATCCCCTGATTCACATGCAGGCGCTCCCAAAGTCTGCGGCTGGCATCGTCGATGTCGTGCCGTCTCCGCCTCCGGCGGCGCCTAGCCCCGTGCGCACCGCGACTCCTGCCCGGAGGGCTGCGTCCACGGCGCTGAGTGCGCCAGTCGCCATTCCCAACTTCATCGCTCGAGCGCCGGCTGCTCCGGAACTCGCGCCAGCCGCCACGCTGGCCGGCGGCGTGCCCTGGGGAAACCAGAACGGCCTGTCCGATGACCTGTGGAACAACGTCGGCGCCGGGGTTCCTGCTCCGCCTCCTCGCCCCGCCAGGCTTCCGGCCGCGGCCAGGGTGCGCGTGGGAGGGCAAGTGGAGGCTGCAAAGCTCATCCTCCAGGTGGAACCGCGATATCCAGCGCTCGCGCAGGCAGCGCACGTTCAGGGAACCGTGCGGCTGGAAGCCGTGATCAGCCCTTCGGGCACCATCCAAAGCCTTCGCGCCGTCAGTGGCCCGCCGCTGCTGATCCAGGCTGCTGTCGATGCCGTGGCGCGCTGGCGCTACCAGCCGACGCTCTTGAACGGAGAGCCGGTGGAAGTGTCGACTGAGATCGACGTGACCTTCAAGCTGGGCGAGTAGATTCGCGCCCGCGGCGCCACCCCTTACGCCGGCCTGGGTTACAATTGAAGTTTGATCCGGCGCCCGCCGTCAGAATCTTCAGACGGATCGACCGGCGCGATTCCGTTATGACCCTTCTCGACTCTCAGCCTCCCCCGCCGCCTCGCCACATCGCGCGCTACGTGATCGTCGCCGCGGTGGCGGTGGCGGCGATCGCAGTGGCCGTGGTTGCTCTTTGGAATTACCCGGAGGAGCGCGCCGTTACGCGATTTCTCACCACGGTGGAGAGCGGCGATTACCAAACGGCCTACCGCCTCTGGCAACCGAGCGCGGGTTACACCTTCGACGATTTCGTGAAGGACTGGGGCCCGAGCGGAGACTACGGCAAGATCCGCGAGTTTGAAATCCTGGACACCGTCTCGACCACCTCCGAAACCGTGACCGTGATTGTGAGCATCAACCGCCAGACGCCGCCCCTCAAGCTGCTGGTGGACCGGAAGACCAAGGGTATGGCCTACTCGCCCTACTAGCCGGGCTCTCGCTCCCCAAGGCCCCTCCGCAGAGTCCCCTCTCAGTCGGTGTGAAACACCTCTTTCATCGCGGACCACCATTCACCGGGCCGGGCCGTTGGGACAGGGTGCTGCATGGGATTCATGATCACCCACCATTCCTGCGTCTTGGGATCGGCGGCCATCTTGGCCATGTCGGCGGCATAGTCGTCACCGGTGTATTCGAAGTAGGCGAACAGAATGTTGTCCTTGAAAAAGATGGTGTAGTTGCGGATGTTGCAATCGGCAATGGTTTTGAGCACCTCCGGCCAAACGGCGGCGTGGTACCTGACGTACTCGTCGTACGCTTCGGGCTTGAGTCCGATGATCTGCGCGTAACGCGTTACTTTTCCGTTCGCCATAAACCCTCCTTCGGTTGCTCGCGTGGCGCGCACGCCGCGTGAACTGGCTTCAATCGTTCCCTCATCCCAGCCGGTAAACCCGAACGGCATTGTCGTGGAAAAGGCCCGCGCGGTCAGCCGGGCGGGCGCCGTCCGTGATCGACGACAGAGCATCCACCCATTGGCGGAAACTGGCCGACAGCGTGCACACGGGCCAATCGCTGCCGAACATCACGCGCCGCCAGCCGAAACAATCGATCACGTGCTCAACGTAGGGACGCAGATCGGCTGGCGTCCAGCGCTCCGGGTCCGCGTAAGCCACGATGCCCGAGACCTTGCAACAGACGTTGGGCAGCGCCGCCAGCCGCCGGATGTCGGCGCGCCAGGGATCGAGAATTTTCTCCTTGACCTGCGGCACGCCGCAATGGTCCAGGACGAAGTTGACCTCCGGGCAATACTCCACCAGCCGCAGGGCGATGGGGAGCTGCCGCGCCAGCACGCAAATGTCAAATGACAGATCGTAGCCCGCCAGGCTGCGCACGTTGTCTTTGAACGTCCGGCCCTGGCCCACCTCGTCCGGCATGGTGTGAAGCACGCGCCGGATGCCCTTCAGCGCGCGGTGGCCGGCGATCTGGTCGAGGTACTCTTTGAAATCGTCATGCTCCGGCCGGCCGCAGGCCACCACGCCCGAAAGCGGATTATTGGGGTCGGCGGCGAGCGCCAGCGCGTGGCGCGTTTCGGCAAGCATATAAGGCTCGTCCACGTCGGCTTCGAGGTGAACCGTTTTTTCCACGCCCAGCCCCGCGACCGCCTCGAGATAGTCGGGCATTCGGAAGCTGCGCCTCAGGCCGGGCCTCCCGGCGGCCAGGCTGCTGGGCGCCGGCTGCGCCTCGATCCAGGCGTACGAGCACAGGTCAAGGTCCCACAAGTGCTGGTGAGTATCGACGATGCGCAGCGATGGCATCCCCTTCAGCGCGAGCGCCAGAGAGCGGGGAAGAGCATCCACTCGGCGGGCTTTCCCGCCGCCGGGAAGCGGTTGCTTCGCATCGCGGGGCGGGTGAGGAGGTGTTCGCTTCATCGTATTCTCGAGGACGCCGTGGCTTGCGGAGGCCTGTCCGTTCGCACGTCCCCGCGCGCGTGATCTTCTCTCGTGCGGCCTCAGTCGGGCACGGGCGCTTCCTGGGGAAGCAAACCTCCCGCCTTGAGTTCCCGCCAGAAGTCCGCTGG
>DATJAQ010000215.1:0-21484 GCA_035516075.1 Terriglobia bacterium
AAGTTGCCCGCGCCGCCGAAGCTCTCGACGAGTTTCAGGAGTCCCTGCCGGACCACGATTGACCGTTGCTGGGCTCCGTCCAGAACGACCGCCCACCCCCAGCTTTCTGAGCATCCGAAGCGCGGCCCCGTCCCACGGGCCTGCGCTGCGCTTGCCGATTTCCAGCCCGCCCTCTCAGCCGTGGCAATCGGCGCGCTGGATGCGCGAGGCGTGCGATTCTTCGTTAGAATAGGCTTGGCCGGGCTGAGGCTCAATATCCACCGAGGGTGCAGCGATGAAAGTGGCCGCCGTCCAGATGGACGTCAGGATTTTCGATAAAGGGCACAACCTGCGCGTGGTGCTCGAAAAGCTGGTGCAAGCGCGGCGCGCCGGGGCGGAGCTAATGATCTTTCCCGAGTGCGCGCTAACCGGTTACTGCTTCACGAGCCGCGAGGAAGCGTGGCCGCTGGCGGAGACCGTTCCGGGCCCCTCCACCGAGAAAGTGGCGCTGGCGGCGCGCCAATTGGGCTGTACGGTCGTGCTCGGCATGCTGGAGCGCGAGGGCGAGGAGCTTTACAACGCGGCGGCGGTGATTGCGCCGGGCGGGATCCTGGGCAGCTACCGCAAGATTCACCTGCTGTGTCTCGGCCTCGACCGCTACGATGCGCCCGGCAACAAGCCCTTCAGGGTTTTCGAGACGCCGGCGGGGAAAGTGGGCGTGAACATCTGCTTCGATTGCAGCTTTCCGGAATCCGGGCGGGTGCTCAAGCTGCAAGGCGCGCAGATTCTGGCCATCCCCACCAACTGGCCCGTGGCGTCGGACACCTGGGCCCACACGCCCATCGTGCGCGCCACCGAAAATCACATCATCGTGGTTGCGGCCGACCGGGTGGGCGAAGAGCGCGGCTTTCGCTTCGCCGGCCACTCGCAGATTGTGCACCCGGAGGGCCGCGTGCTGGCCTCGGCCAACGATCGCGAGGAGACCGTTCTGGTGGCCGAGGTTGACCCGGCGGGCTCGGATCGAAACCGCGTGGTGCGGGTGCCGGGCGAGTACGAGTTTGACCGCATCGCGGGGCGCCGCCCGGAGATGTATGGGAGCCTCAGCGAAGGGGGCGGCAGTTAGGCCGCGACGGCCGGCCGGCTGTCGTTAGCGCTGACTGTTTGATTGACCGAAAGTCGGGCCATGGCAACAGTAATCCGGCACAGACCTGCGGTGGCGCTCAAGGCAGTGTTATGCGCGGCCTGCGCCATCGGCATCGGCCTACGCCCGGAATCGGCGCAGGAACCAGCCCCTACTTCCTCAACCCAGCCCTCTGGAGAGCAGACCCCTTCAAGCCCGCCGCGGAAATCAACCGCGGCGCCCGGCGGCTGGCATCACTTCGGCTCCGAAGACACGGCCGCCCAACCCGCGCCGCAGCAACCGCCGCCGGCCAAGTCCGGCGTTTGGCGCCATTTCGGCCCGAGTCGAGGTGCGCCGAAGGCGGGCTCAGCGCCGCCGGCTCAGGCTCCCGCCTCACCCACGGGCCAACGGCCGCCCGGCACGAGCGAAATCGCGTCGTTGGAAGAACAAATGTTCGAGCTCCTCAATCGCGACCGCTCAAATCCCGCTTACACGGCTGAGACAGGCGGCCAGGCGGCGCCGCTGCGCTGGAGTGCCGGGTTGGCAGCGGTGGCGCGGGCTCATTCCGAGGAGATGCTCAAGGCCGGCTACTTCGGCCATGTTGACCGCGAGGGTAGGTCGCCCGGAACGCGTGTGAAGGCGGCCGGGATCCCCTGGCAGACCGTAGGCGAGAACATCGCCGGCTACGGCAGCGTGGCGGGGGCAAATGCCGCATTTATGCGCGAGCCTGCCCACGAGGAGAATCATCGCGCCATCATCTTAAGCCGCAAGTACACCGAGGTTGGGGTGGGAATTGTGAAGGCGCCGGACGGCAGCTACTATATCACCGAAGACTTTGTGGGGACGCCCGCCGAATCTCAGACCGCGAGAACGCGCTAACGCGCATCCACCTCCAAACCCAGGCCACGAAATAAAACGGCGCGGTTCCAATCACCTCGCGCGTCACTGCGGCGGCCAGAAATCGGAGCAGACCTTCGCACATGAGGTACGCCAGCAGGATGGTGAGAGGGCTCCCCAGAAACTCGGTGGAATAGAGGATTCCGATGTGGTACTGCACCCCCGCCAGCGCTTCCCGGTGGTCGTGGGCCACCGCAGCGGCGCCGACGCCCGCCATCGAACTCTGCATGAAGGCAATGAAGCGAGTCAACAGAACTCCCGCGCAGAGGGCGTACTGCAGCACGCCGCACACGCCGGCGGCCCGGTAGAGGTCCTCGTCGGGCGCGTACCAGCGGCGATAGCCGTTGGGCAACAGCGTCACCACGCCTTCCGCAAGGTAGGCGAACACGGCCATGACGTATCGGACTCTCCGCGCGGCTCTTGGTGAGCGCCCGCCTGCCGAGTTTACAACGTTTTTTGCCCGAAGGTGGCGCAGTCGATATACTGACAGCTCGAAACCGAGACTTACATCGGGGAAACCGAGGCAGCCGTTTACGATGACCGACAATCCCCTGGCCGCAGGCGAACTGAATTCAGATTCCGCAACGGGGAGCGCTCCGCCATCGCTCATCACCGATCTTGACGTCCACCTCTTCAATGAGGGCACGCACTACCGGCTGTACGAGAAATTGGGCGCGCATCGGATGAGCGTAGACGGCGTGAAGGGGACCTACTTCGCCGTTTGGGCGCCGAACGCCGAGCGCGTGACGGTGATGGGCGATTTCAACTACTGGGACCCCGGCAACCGGCCGCTGGCCCCGCGGGGCAGCTCGGGCATCTGGGAAGGATTTGTACCCGGGCTGGAAGCAGGCGCCGTATACAAATACCATGTCTCGTCGCGCTTCAATGGCTACCAGGTGGAGAAGGCCGACCCTTTCGCCTTCTGGAGCGAGCAGCCGCCGAAGACAGCCTCAATCGTCTGGGACCTTGAGTACACCTGGGGCGACGCGGACTGGATGGGATCGCGCCAGGCGCGGAACTCGGCCGGCGCGCCGATTTCGACCTACGAAGTCCATCTGGGCTCGTGGATGCGCTCGCCCGACAACCCCGAGCGCTTCCTTTCCTTCCGCGAGATCGCCCCGCGCCTCGCGGGCTACGCGCGCATGATGGGCTTTACCCACGTCGAATTCCTGCCCATCATGGAGCACCCCTATTACCCCAGTTGGGGATACCAGATCACGGGTTATTTTGCGCCCACCAGCCGTTACGGCACGCCGCAGGATTTCATGTACCTGGTCGATTTCCTTCACCGGCAGGGGATCGGCGTGATTCTGGACTGGGTGCCGTCCCACTTCCCCACCGATCAACACGGACTCGGCTTCTTTGACGGCACGCACCTGTACGAGCACGCCGACCCGCGCCAGGGCTTTCATCCGGATTGGAAGAGTTTCATCTTCAATTACAGCCGCAACGAAGTGCGCAGCTTCCTGCTGTCGAGCGCTCTCTACTGGCTCGAGCGCTACCATGCCGACGGCCTCAGGGTGGACGCCGTCGCCTCCATGCTCTACCTCGATTATTCCCGCGAGGCCGGCGACTGGATTCCGAACGCCTACGGAGGACGCGAGAACTTGGGCGCGATCGACTTTCTCCGCCATTTTAACCAGGCCGTCTACCAGCAGCACCCGGACGTGCATACGGTGGCCGAGGAATCGACCTCCTGGCCCATGGTATCGCGGCCCACCTACATCGGCGGGCTCGGGTTCGGCATGAAATGGGACATGGGCTGGATGCACGACATGCTGGACTACATCGCCAGGGACCCGATCCACCGCAAGTACCACCACAACAGCCTCACCTTCCGGATGCTCTACGCCTTCACGGAGAACTTCGTGCTGGCGCTCTCCCACGACGAGGTGGTGCACCTGAAGCGCTCGCTGCTCGACAAGATGCCCGGCGACGGCTGGCAGAAGTTCGCCAACCTGCGCCTGTTGTTTGGCTATATGTACGGGCAACCGGGCAAGAAACTGCTCTTCATGGGCGGCGAGTTCGGACAGGGCCACGAATGGGACCACCGCCAGAGTCTGGACTGGCACCTGCTCGAGTACCCGCCCCATCAAGGCGTGCAACAGTGGGTTCGAGACCTGAACCGCACTTACGCCGCCGAGCCCGCGCTGCACGAATTGGACTTCGAACCCGCCGGGTTCGAGTGGATCGACTGCAACGATTCCTTGCAGAGCACGATCAGCTTCATGCGGCGGGGAAAGTCCAACGGGGACGCGATTCTTGGGGTGTGCAACTTCACGCCCGTGCCGCGTTGGGACTACGAGCTGGGCGCCCCGGGCGGCGGATACTGGCGCGAGATCCTGAACAGCGACGCCAGCCTCTACGGGGGCAGCGGGCTCGGCAACCACGGCGGGGTGGAAGCGGCGCCGCTTCCCGTCCACGGACGCCCCTGCTCCCTCAAGATCGTATTGCCGCCGCTCGCCGTGCTGTACTTCAAGGGCAACGCGGGAAAATGAAAGCTGCCGGCGCGTCAACGGCTGGGTGGCGCGAGGGAAAGCTCAAACCTGGGATCGAAATCCGAGACCGCGTATTGAACCAGGTTGTCGAGCAGGGTGGTGGCGTAGGGATCGTTTCCGTAGGCAGCCCCGAGACCGAAGGTGGTCACCAGCAATTTGCCCTTCCCGGCGCGCGCCTGGAGAAGCACGCCGAAGTTGGAGTGCAACCAGCCGTAGAATTCACCCGCCAAAACATCGGGAAACGCCGAGGCCGGCAGGCCCTCGATCACCGCGGGCGGTGTAGCTGCCTGGGTCTCAAAGCCCGGCAGATCACCAAAGCCGATGGCGCGGAAGACAGCATTCCCCCGGCACACCCAGAGGAAGTTCGAAATCCAGTTCCCGTCCAGGTTTGTGCCCGCGCGGGCCGTGATCTTCAGGCCGGGCGCCAGGGTCTGCGACTCGGAACCGATCAGAATCACCCGGCCGCCCTTCTCCAGCGTAGACTGGGCACGGGCGTCAAGGGATGAAGCGATCAGCACGGGCAAGGATTCCTGCCCGGAAGGCTCGAGATACCCGTGGGCGCGCATGGCCTCGGCGAGGCGGCGCAAACGGCCGCCCAGGTCGTCGAACGAGACGGCGGGCCGCAATTCTTCCGGCCGCGGCGGGTAAAAGAAGAGATCGAGTGAGTTCCCGGTCAGCACCTTGCCGCCCGCCTCCACCGAGAAGCTCAGCGTGCGGCGCTCGGGCGCGGTGACGGGCGGGACGACGAAGTCAAGGCCCACGGCCGGCATGAGGAAATCCGGGCCCGCCGCGGGAAGGGGGATGATATAGGTGGTCGGAAATCCCTCCAGCGCCCAGTGCAGGGCGGCGCCCGCCAGCGGCTGGCTGCCGAAGTGCGAGAAAAACAAATTCACGTGAACGTGCTCGCCGGACCGGAAATTGCGCTTGGCGATGCGCGGCGCCACCAGGTCGTCGCCTTGCAAGGAGGCGAGCTTGGGGCCGAACGCTTTCGGGTGCCGCCACATGTCGAGCAGGCCGTTCGATTCCCAGTTTACGTCGGTAAATTCGGTGATCACGTAACCCTGAATCTCGCCGTGCGAGCGCAGGCTCTCGATTTCGTACTTGAGCGACTGGTATTCGTGCTCCTCCGTGGCGTCCGTGAGCGCCTGAAGGCTGGGAAAGATACGGCCGAAGCCGTACTGCAAAAAACGATCGGCGAGGCCGGCGGGGCGCGTGATCTCGCGCCCCCCAAAATCGCGCTCGAACCACCAGGGTAGGACGTCCGGCAGGTGCGGCAAGCCCCAGTTGCCGAACTCCGAAAGCATGATCGGCGCGCCCGGGTTCACCTGAGAGTCTCCCTCCGGGCTCCAGAGCGAAGGGGGGCGGCTGGCGAGATCCGTCACGAAGCGATCAAAATCCTCGGCCGCGTCCGGGATGCTGGCGTAATCGTGGGTGTCGGCGATATCAGTCGCCATGTGAAAGTTGTCGCAGCAGGCGCTATTATCGTTCACCAGCCAGCCGGGAACAAGCTGTCGCGCCCGGACGGCGAATTGCTTGAGCCACTCGCGGTCAGCGGCTTGTTTAAGGTCCACCCCCCAGCTTTCGTTAATCAGACTCACGGCCACGATGGAGGGGTGGTTTGCGTCGCGAGCCACCATTCCCTCGAGCGTTTCCAGGCCGCGGCGCTCAGAGTCGGGCGTCAGCTTGTCCCAGTTTGGGATCTCATACCAAATGAGCATTCCGGCTGCATCGGCGGCCTCGAGATAGCGCGGGTCCGGCACTTTGATGTGGCAGCGAAGCAAATTGAGGCCCAGCGCCTTTGCCTCCTCCATCTCCTGCCGGATGAAGTCCAGCGAGGGCGGCGTGTAGACCGTCTCCGGATAGAAGTCCTGGTCGAGCGCGCCGCGCAGGTAGATGGGCTGCCCGTTCAAGTAGAAGCGTCCGTCACGCGCCTCGAAGGTCCGAAAGCCGAAGCGCGTGGAGGCGGCGTCGCCGGAATAAAGCCAGGCGTCGAGGGTGTAAAGAGCGGGTGCGGACGGACTCCAGAGTTGCGGATCCGGGAGCCTGGCGGAAAAACTGATCCGGTCTTGCCCGAGTGCGAGATCGTGTGCTTCCTTCCAGACGACTTTGCCGGAGGAGTCGCGGATCTGGGCGCCCGCGTAGATAGGCCCGGCCGGGCTTGAAGGAGCGCGGGACAGGCTCCCGGCGCCATCCGCGGCGGGCGCAGCGGACGGATTTACGATGCCGAGATCGATCTTGAATTGTCCGTCCGCGCCGGCGCGAATGTGGAGGGTGCCGATACGGGTGGCAGGGCGGACTTCGAAGTTCACGCTTTGCCACAGACCGCTGGTCTGCACATACCAGCTCTGCTTACCGTGAGGGATTTCGGCGTAGCGTACACCCTCCACCTCGGAAGGCTTGGCGCCGGGGTCGAGCACGCGAACGGCGAGCTGGTTCTCGCCCGCGCGCAGCCAGGGCGTGGCGTCGATCTCGAAGGGCAGGTAGCCGCCCTCGTGCTCACCTGCCTTCTGACCGTTCACGTAGACCTCGGCGCGATAGTCCACCGCGCCGAAGCGGATGAGCGCTGCGCGGCCTGGCGCAAGCGCCGGCACAGTGAAGGCGCGCCAGTACCAGGCCACGCCCGCGTAATTGCGCAAATCCGGAAATTCGGACTGCCAGGAGCCCGGAACACGGGCGGTGAGCGGACCGGCGATGTTGGCCAGGTCCGCCACCTTGAGCTGACCGGCAGGGTCGATGCCGAAATGCCAGTCGCCGTCGAGCGAGCTAATCTGCGCCGAAGCCTGCGGGACGGCGAAGGTTGCAAAGAGCAATAGACCCCAAAGGACGCGCCGGAAAATCCAAACGGGGAACGATGTCATGCAAGCAACTCCAGGGCGAAGGATGGGCACGATTCGTGCTTCTCCCGGAATCGATCCTCGATTATAACTGCCGGCAGCTTCACGGGCCTGTGTTAGCATACGAAAAGGAGTGGGGGAATCGCGAGAGGAACGAGGCTGGCGCCGCTGCCGCGCCGCTCGATTCCACGCGTCCCCGGCCATGAATGTCGAGATCGAAAAACGCCGCCACAAGCGCGCAAAAACATCGCTCGGGGTGCGATGCGCCAGTTTTGGCCTTGACGAAATCTTTGTCAGCCGCGACGTGAGCGGCGGCGGCCTCTTCCTGAACACCCCAACCCCTCTCGCCGCCGGCTCCGACGTCGAACTTTCTTTCAGCATTTCGCCGGACGGCCCCCAGATCGAATGCTCCGGCCGCGTCGTCCGCTCCATTCCCGGCGTCGGCATGGGAATCCAGTTTTTCGATGCCAGGGGTGAAGTCGATATGGCGCTGAACCGGCCAGCGGAGGGCGAAAACTGAGGCCGGCCGTTCATTCGGGAGGAGTGGACCCATGGGTTTGCGGGACTCGGAAGCGAGGGTGTAATGAAATCGTCTTACAAGCTCTTAGGTCCCGGTCTGCTGGTATTCTGCTTGGCCGGACGGGCCGGGTGGGCTCGGGGCGGCCAGAACGCCGCGGCGCCCGCCAGCGATCAGGGTCAGAATCAGGCGGCCGTTTCACTTCAGGCCTTGGCCGCCTCGGGCAAATTGCAGCCCGCCGACGTACGGATGCAACTCTACAAGATCTACGACGATGCCTATAAGCTCGGCGAAGCGGTCGGCGCTCTGCACCCTGAGCAGTGGGAATTCGGCGGTCGGAAACGCGCGGCGTTTTACCAGTCGGGCGCTGCGTTGCGGGCGGCGGTGACGGATTTTCGGAAGCCCTGGAACGGTTTCTATAGCAATCCGGGCGATGCCAGCCAGGGCCGCGCCACGGTTTCGGCCTTGCAGGCATTGCAACCGAAGGTGAAAGATTTTATGTCGGCCCTCGCCGATTCGCCGGGCGCAAGCCAGGCAGGCGACTATCAACGCTACGCCGGCGAATTGACTGCGCTCGGAAGCCAGCTTGAGTCTTACGTGAGCTCGATGGAGGCCCCATCCCAGCCGCCTTTGCCTTCGGGCGCTGCGGCGGGCGGGGCGCCCGCACCCTCTCCTGCGGCTCCTGCATCGCCGGGCGCTACTCCCGCCGCGCCAGAGGCGCAGCCGGCGGCGGCCGCCAACACGCCGCCGTCGAACGCAGCGGGCGGTGGGCTTGAACCCAAAACCGAGGAGATTCGCCCCGCGCCGGCCGCCGCGCCACTGACCGGCGCCTCCGCCGACCGGCCGCCCCTCGACCCGCAGCAGCTCAAGGACCTGCTTTACCAGGCTTACGTGCCGGCTTTTCGTCTTAAGGATATGCTGGGCCAGGAGCACCCCGAAAGCTGGAAGGCCCCGGATGCCGAACAGACGGCGTACCGGGAAGCCTCCGAGATGCTCTCCCACGACCTCGCCGATCTCACCGCATGGCGCGACCAACTTGAGGAGCATCCTTCCAGCCTGGAGGCCGCCTTCGAGGTCTACGCGGCGCTCGGCAAGCTCAGCCCGCCCGCCGGTAGTGTAGGCCGAATCGTAGCTCGGTACGACAATTCGAAGGTCGGGGCCGAATACGCCCAACGCGCGCGGCAAGTGGCGGCCCTTCGTGACCGGCTGGAGCCTTACCTCAGCTATCTCTTGCGCTTTCACGACGAACAGGTGGGCACAGTGCAGCGCAATTTTACGGCCTGCGAGCAGGAACTTGGCTTTGCCATGCGTCCCACAACGCCCACGGCGGTGCCGCTGAAGAACATCATCCCGGAGTTTAAGGGACGGCGCCCCGACCGGCCCGCAAGGCATTCGCCCAAGTCCGGACACCGCGCGACGAGCAAGCAAAAGAAGAAAACCTCCAAACCCGCCCAGCCGGCGCCCAGCCACTAACCTGGATGATGCGCGTTGGCTCGTTCGCGGGCGCAAGGGGGAATCTCAACCCGCCCTCCAGCATTCGCTAGGGCTGCAAGTAGCGATCGAGCCAGTCGAGCACGGTGTGGTACCACAGCCGGCTGTTCTGCGGCTTAAGCACCCAGTGCCCTTCATCGGGAAAGTAAAGCATCCGCGAGGGTACGCCGCGCCGCTGAAGAGAAGTGAAAAGCTGAAAAGCCTGGCCCTCAGGCACGCGGTAGTCGCGCCCGCCCTCCACCAGCAGCATGGGCGTATGGATATTCTGCACGGAGTTCGAAGCCGACCACTTCTCGTAAAGCGACGCGGGTTGCCACGGGACGCCTTTCAATTCCCATTCCGGAAACCAGAGTTCCTCCGTTTCGCCGTACATGCTGCGATTGTCAAATACGCCGTCGTGGGAGACGAGCGCCTTGAATCGGGGGGTATGTCCGGCGATCCAGTCAATCATGTAGCCGCCGAAGCTCGCCCCCGCGGCGCCGATGTGGGTGGGATCGACGTAGGGCAACGCCGCCAGACTGTCGGTGGCCTTCATCAGGTCCTCGTACGGCGCGCCGCCCCAGTCTCCCGAGATCTCTTCGGTAAACTTCTGGCCGTAGCCGGTCGAGCCGTGGAAATTCGTCATCATCACCACGTAGCCGTGAGCTGCGAACATCTCCGCGTTCCAGCGATAACCCCAGGCGTCGTCCCAGGCGCCCTGGGGGCCGCCGTGAACCAGCATCAGGCCGGGGTACTTGTGCGCGGGATCGAAGTGAGGCGGTTTCACGACGAGGTTTTGGATGGAAGCGCCAAGCGCTCCCGGCGTGTCGACGAACTCGGCCGGGCTCATATCGAGCGTGGCCAGCAAGCTCTTATTCAGGCGCGTGACGGCCGCCACGCCCGATCCTGTGGCCGAAGCGCGATAGACCTCCGCCGGCTGCGCGATGGTGGTGCGGACGAACACCAGCGTCTTGCCGTCCGGCGTCACGCTCAGCTCGTCGTTGAATCCGTCCAGGACTTTTTCCACCCGCCGGTGGCTGACGGAGGTCTTGAAGATGGGCTGCTCGCCCTTCTCCGGGGCGACCAGGTAGAGTGTGTCGTTGTCCGGCGCCCAAGTGAAGCTGGAGACCCACTGATCGAACCCGGTGGTCAGCTCGGTGGCGCTCTGCGTCTCGCGATCGTAGACAAAGAGGCGAAACAAGTCGGACTCGTAGCCGTTGCGTTCTTGCGAGGTGTAGGCGATGTAGCGCCCGTTCGGAGAGTATTGCGGCGAGGCGTCGGACCCGTGGACGCCCGGCGTGATGTCGCGCGCTTCCCCGCCCGCGGCCGGGACCAGGTAGAGGTGGTTGTTGGTGGTCCAGGCCGCCGCCGGTTGCCCGGCCTCGCCCAGAGTGCGATTTGAGGTGTAGCACACCTCGCTCGCGTCGGGCGAAATCGCATAGCCGTCGGGGGCGCCGAGGAAGAAGGTCGGCGAATCATTCCCGCCGGGCGTCAGGTCGCGGGCCGCCCCCCCGTCTGCAGAGACCACGAAGGTGTGGGTGTACTGCCCGTCCCGCCACGCGTTCCAGTGGCGGAACAGGAGCCGGTCGACGATGCGGGCTTTCACGGGGCTGTGCTCGGCTTCTTCCAGCCGCTTCCGGTTGCAGGCGTCGTCCCCACACTCGGGGTAGACCTGCGAGGTGAACACCAGTTCCCTGCCGTCCGCGGCCCACGTCTCGCCGTCGGCTCCCGTCGAGATCGACGTAAGGGGATGGGCCTCCCCGCCCCCGATCGGCAGCAGCCACACCTGGGGCGTTTCGCCGCGCGTCGAGATGAACGCGAGCGCGTGTCCGTCGGGCGACCAGCGCGGACGGCTGTCCGAGCCTGTTCCCCAGGTCATTTGGCGGGGCTCGCCGCCGTCGAGCGGCGCCAGCCATAAATGAGAGGTTGACTTGTTGGCGTCGAGGTCCACGTTGGCCACGGTGAAGGCCACCCACCGGCCGTCGGGCGACACCTGAGGGTCGTCCACGCGGTGAATCTTCATCAGGTCTTCAAACGCGATGGGATGCTTCGTCTGGCCCACGGCCGGCAAGCTGATCACGGCCGCTGCCAGGGCTGCAAAGAAGGCACGCTTCATCCGGGTCTCTCCTCATTCGTTCGAATGGCCGCCTGCCGGCGGAGTCGCGCGCAACTCAAGGGCGGCGGCTCAATAAGCGACACCCTAGGTTACCTCAAATCGCGCACGGAGTATGGTGTGGGGCGAGGGTTGCGTTACGGGGGAGCGCCGGGCAGGGATGAGTTCGGGAGCGACTCCGGCGGCCCGGCCTACTTCGACCCGAAAACGGCTTCCTTGAACGATCCCCGCTGTCGCTCGATTTTTTTCTGCAGCATCATGATGGAATACACCAACTGCTCGGGGCGCGGAGGGCAGCCCGGTACGTAAACGTCCACCGGGATGTACTGGTTCACGCCCTGCACGATGGCGTAATTGTTGAACACCCCGCCGGAGGTGGCGCACGCGCCCATCGAGATCACCCATTTCGGCTCCGGCATCTGGTCGTAGAGGCGCTTGATCACCGGCGCCATTTTCTGCGACACGCGGCCGGCGACGATCATCAGGTCCGCCTGCCGGGGCGACCCGCGAAACACCTCGGCGCCGAAGCGTGCGATGTCGAAGCGCGAAGCCGACATCGACATCATCTCGATCGCGCAGCACGCCAGGCCGAACGACATCGGCCAGATCGACGACTTGCGCGCCCAGTTCACGGCCTGGTCGAGCTTGGTGAAAATGAGGCCTTCGATTCCGGAGGATTCCGCCGCAGGGAGTGTGTTCGTTTCCATCAAGGCGATTATGTCACGGCGGTGGTCTGGATTCAACGCCCGTTCGCGGGCGGGCCGGATCGCATTCCGGGCATCGGGCCCGGCCGCCGAAAGAGGCCCACAACTAAAAAAGCCCCAGCGCAGGCCGTGGCGTTCAAGCCCGGCCTGCGCTGGGGTCATCGGCCTTCACTTGCGGCTCTTAGTGACGGCCGCCGTGTGAGCCGCCTCCTGAGGAGTGACCGCCACCCGACCCATGCGATCCTCCCCCGGAACGGCCGCCGGAAAATCCGCCTGCATGCCCGCCCGAGTAACCTCCGGAGCGTCCGCCACTATAACCGCGGGGTGGCGCTCCGCCGCCGCCGCGGGCCCCGCCCCCGTAGCTCGGCGCCGGCCGGGGCGAGAACATGGGCCGGCTCATCTGAAGCGGAGGCCTGGCGAAAGTGTAGCCTCGCGGACTAGTCTGCCGGGGAGCCGAGCGCGGGCTGAAGCTGGGCTGCGTCCGGCTGGGAAATGAGTAAGTGCTCCTCGGCGCCGGCCGCGAGCCCAAATTCGACTGCGGCCTGGGGGCCGATTGGAACGTCCGCGGCGCGGCCTGCCGCGTGAAACGGTTGGCCTGCGGGGCCGGGCGGGCCGGTTGAGAGAACCGTTGCGAGCCCGCACGGCCTTGACCGAATGCGTTCGACGAGGGCGCCGCGCTCCTGGCACGCCCCTGCCCGGCGAACCTCTGCCAGCCGGCAGCGCCCGTCTGGGGCGCCGGGCGCCCCTGTGGAACCACGCGCCCGGAGTTGTTGGCAGCGCGTCCGGAGAACGCCCGGCTCGCACCGTTATTTCCAACGACCGGCCGGTTTTGGACGCCGCCGAACCCGCGGTTGCTCTGCGGCGCGCTGGACCTTCCCATCTGGGCGGCCGCCTGGGCAAAACTCTGGCGGTTTAGCGCCGGCGTCCGCGTGCCTGCGAAGCGCGCCGGCATGGCGCCCGCCCCGCGGATGGTGTTCCGCGCCGGCGTCCTGGTTGACGCCGAGAGGCTGGCGCGTGTCGGCACTACGTTCAGGCGGCCAGCCATCAGCGAACTTCCGCGCAGCATGGAATCGGTCACCCCACCGCGCGTGGCCCGCATGGGACCCTGGCCGAATCGGTTGGCGGCCACCGTGTTGATGGACCCCCGGATGCGCTGGTTGCTGAAAGCCTGTTGCAGGTTCGAGCCGTTCCGGCGGTTCACACCCCCGAGGGGCGCCACGCCACCCCTGAAATTGTTGATGTTCCTGATATTCGTGATATTCAACGTATTAAACCCGCGTCCGCGGCCCCACCACGGGAAGAACCGGTCACAGGGCCCGACGGGCAGCCAACCGATGGAACCCCAACCCCCGCCGAAGCCGAACCCAAACCCGAAGCCGCGCCCGCCGAATCCGAAGAAAGAGACGTACGCCGGCGCCCAGAGGGGACGATACCAGCCTCCGTAACCGCCGCCGAAGCCCACCGGCCCGGGCCACCAGGCCCAGGAGTTGTTCCAATTGAACCAGCGGCCGTAGTGGTAAGGCGCCCAGCCCCAAGGCTCATAGGAAACCCAGGTCCAGCCGTAGTCGGGCTCCCACTCCCACGTGCCGTCGGAATACGGCGCCCAGTCCGCTCCCTGATTCGGCACCCACACGTCGCCGTAATCGGGGGCGTTCTCCCAGCGGCCGTAATGGTCGAGGTCGGCGCTGCCGGTGTAGTAGGGATCGGTGTACTTCCAGCTCTGCGCCTGAAGGATGGTCTTGTCGCGGCTGTCGTTCCACTGGTCAAAATCGTCCATGCGCTGAGCGGCGGCAACCTGGTATTGCGGATTGTCGGAGCCCTCCACCGTGATGGTCTGGCCCGCTTCCACGTTGGTGCTGCCCTGAGGCGTGGACACCTGAGCCTCGCCCTCACGCACGGTCACCAGCGATTCGGTGGCCGAGTTCACCTGGATGCGGTAAAGCCCTCCGCGCAGAGGTTGCACGGAGATGTTCGGCGTGTCGATCTCGGCGTTACTCCCGCCGTCTCGCAGCACCGAAAAATCCGCCACGCCCTGGCCCACTTGCACTTGAACCTTGCCCTGGCTGAGGTCGGCCACCTTCACCTCGGTGTTCTGGTCCAGCCGCACCACGTTGGCGTAATCGAGCTGCACTTCCGTGCGCGACTGCGCTCCGGTGGAAAGCAGGTCGCCGGGCGCAACGGGGGTGTTGACCGTATCGGCCACCCAGTCACCCGAATCGCCGCGCTGGGTTGAGACGTTGCCGTAAATCACGCTGATGCGCCCCACCCCCTGCTGAGGTTGATCCTGTCCCTGATCGGGCTGGTCCATTCCCTGCTGATCCTGCGGCTCACCCTGCTGCGGTTCCTGCGGCGGAGCCCCTTGTGACAGCGCCGTGATCGCCGGGAGCGCGACGAGCGCCAAAGCGGTAAGCAGAATGATCACCGATCGTTTCACTCCCAAAGGTCCTATGACGAATCGTTTCATGGCGCACCTCCGATAACCGCCCCGGGTGGCTATCCACCCGCTCAAGGGGCAACCGGGCTGCCAAACTGGCGAGCCTTCTGAACGACGCTCATCTCCTGTCAGCTCAATTGTTTATAAAGTCGGCGCAGGTTGGCTTCACTCCAGGCGCCGAGCCGTGGTCGCACCATTTGAGCCATCCTGGTGATTTTCAGCCACCGGCCACGCAATTCTCCTCATTCGCCCTCGGAACACCCAGCGCCCGCAGCACTCCGTTGGGCAGGAGCCCCTCCGCTCGCCGCCGCCTCACGCAGGCCAGCCCCAATATCATTGCAGCCCCGGCCGAGCCGCCGGTCGTAGCCAGTGCTGGTTATAGCCGAACGAGTTCTGGCTGGAGCGGAACGCGACGCACCCGCTTGCCGGTAGCGGCAAAAACCGCATTGGCTACGGCCGGCGCCACAGGTGGGACTGCCGTCTCACCAATTCCGCCGGGTGGGTTGTCACTGTGGACGATCACGGTTTCGAAGACGGGAGCCTGGTTCATGCAAATGACTGGAAAATCGAGGTAGCTCGACTGCACCGCGCCGCCGTTCTTGAAGTCAATCTTGCCAAGAAGCGCAGCCGAAAGGCCCCAGGTAAAGCCGCTCTCCATCTGCCCCTCAACACCCAGAGGGTTGATGGCCAGGCCGCAGTCGACAGCACACACCGCCCGGTGCACGCGAATATCCTGCTTGTCCCTGCCGACCGACACCTCCACGACCTGCGCCACGTAACAGTCGGCGTCGTAGACATTGCAGGCGATCCCGCGCCCCAAAAGCCGCTCAGGCGTGTGGGCGAGAGGCTTCGTCCAATCACCTCTGTCGGCAGCAGCCTGCAGCACGTCCATCAGGCGCTGCCGGTTGATATGCTGGTCGCCCAGCACCAGAACGTTGCCGGGTTTGAGCAGCTCCAGCCGCAACTCCAATGGATCCTGAGCTGTCGCCTGGGCCATTTCATCCACGAAGGACTCGCGCGCGAACACGCTCGACGGATATTCAACCGCGCGCCACGGCCCGGTTGGGGCGGGAGAGTTGAGCGGGACAAAGTCCGCCTTGAGATTGGGGATGTTGTAGGGGTTATCGAAAACGCCCCACGGGCTGCCGTCATCGGAGTACAGGTGAGGCTTTTTCTGATCTTCCGCGCTGGGAAAGCCGAACATCGATAGGTTCGACCCCACTTGCGTGTGCTGCCAGGCCACGGGCCGGCCTTAGGCATCGAAACCGGCTTGAAGGTGGTCAACCGACGGCGGCTGGAAGAAGCCGTAGCGCATATCGTCGGTGCGAGGCCAGAAGAGCTGAACCGGCTTGCCGACGGCCCTCGAGATTTCGACGGCCTCCGAGACGTAGTCGGCGAACAGGCGGCGGCCAAACCCGCCCCCCAGCAGCGTCACGTGGAGTTTCACGGATTCGCCCGGCAGTCCCAGCGCCTTGGCGGTGTCTTGGTGCGCGGTTTCCGGACACTGGGTTGGCGCCCAAATCTCGCAGGAATCGGAGCGCGCATCGGCGGTGCAATTCATGGTTTCGAGCGGGGCGTGTGCCTGAAAGGGATAGGCGTACGTCGCTTCGATCGTGCGGGCCGCTGAACCTATCGCCTTCGGAGCGTCGCCATCACCCCGCACGTAGTATCCCGGCTCGTTCAGCGCTCCTTCCATGCGAACCAGGAAGGCGTCTGAGTCAAAATCCCGGTTCGGCCCCGGGTCCCATTCCACTCGCAAGGCGTCACGGCCCTGGAGCGCCGCCCAGGTGCTGTCCGCAACCACCGCCACTCCCGTGGCGATGCCGGACTTCACCGACACGACCTTCCGCACACCCGCCACCTTCAGAGCGGGCCCGGCGTCAAAGCTCGCCAGCTTGCCGCCAAGGTACGGGCAGCGAGACATCACGGCGCAGAGCATTCCAGGCAGGCGCACGTCGGCACCGTAGGTCGCTCCGCCCGTGACGATGGCGTGCCCATCCAGGCGCCTTTGAGGCTTGCCAATCACCTGAAAAGAGTTCGGATTCTTGAGCGGCGGATTCTGCGGCACGGGTTGGCGGGACGCCTGAACGGCCAGCTCGCCGTAATCGATCTTCCGTCCGCTGGCGGCATGGACCACGGCCCCTTGCTCGGCGCGGCAGGCGCTGCGCTCAACGCGCCAACGCTCGCAGGCGGCGGAGATCAGCATTTCGCGGGCCGTGGCACCGGCCAGCCGCAGCGCCGTGTACGTGCCCACGCTGCTGCCGCTGCCGCTGGTGCGCAGCCGGATGCCCTTGAAGCCGGCCCCGGGCATCGCTTGCTCCAGCCGCACTTGCTTCAAGTCCGCTTCCAATTCTTCCACCAGCATCATCGGGAGCGTGGTGCGCACGCCCTGTCCCATTTCGGAACGCGTCACCCAGAGCCGTACGACATTGTCCGGGCCGATCCGAATGTAAGCGTTGGGGGCAAACTCCACCGGTGCGCCGGGCGCGCTGATCGGCGCGGCCAGTTCGGGAAGATGAACGGCAAGCGCCAATCCGGCGCCGCCGCGAGCTGAGGATTTCAGAAACGCGCGGCGAGACGTCCTCATGACGTCGTCCCCTTCGGGGCGGGCGCGGCCAGCGCGGCGGCAAGATGGATAGCCCGGCGCATGCGCGTGTAGGTTCCGCAGCGGCAGAGGAGACCGGACATGGCGGCGTCGATATCAGCGTCAGCGGGGTGCGGGTTGGCTTCGAGCAGCGCGGATGCGGCCATAATCATCCCGGCCTGGCAGTAACCGCATTGCGAGACGTCCTCCTCCAGCCAGGCGCGCTGGCAAGGATGATCGCCGCCGGAAGAGAGGCCCTCGATGGTGGTGAATGATCTGCCGGCAGCCTCGGCAAGCGTGATCTGGCAGGCGCGCACGGCTTCACGCCCCTGGTGGACCGTGCAGGCGCCGCACACCCCGATGCCACAGCCATACTTGGTTCCGGTCAATGCGAGCTCATCGCGCAGAATCCAAAGCAGCGGGGTTTCGGCGGCGGCCTCAACCCGCCGGCTTCGGCCGTTGACCTTCAGAGCAAACACTGGCATGGCGATGGCCCCAACTCACGGCTGGCTTCGCGCCCAGGTTCAAGGCCTGCGGAGATCCCCGCAGCCATCCTCCTATGAGTGTAAAGCGCGGAAAGACGTTGCCCTTGAACAAGGGGGCGCGGATTTGAGCTTCGAGGTTCGCGGTCTTCGTTGGCTGCAAGCCCGAAGGCGGCGGAACTGCGAATCCGGTCCGCGCCACGCTTGCTCCGTCGCCCGCAAGGTCCTCCTATACTTCCTGCTTCTTGTGGCGGCGAAGCAGGGCCACGACGAGGCGAATTTCTTCAAAAGAGATTTCGGGCGGCAGTGCTTCTTTGAGCGGCCTAAGGCGCTCCAAGCCGAGGCGCTCGCAGGCCGCTTCGATCTGCGCGCGCTTGCCGGGATCGATCCAAGCGGCTTGGAACTCCACCTCCCCTTGTTCTACCAGATCGACGACCATCTGGACGACGGTGGCAAGTTGCCGGCCGCGAAGTCTGGCGATCTCGTCAAAGGTGTGGCCCTGGGCAAGCAGGCTTTTTGTTTCCTCGGCGGGAGTCCTGGTCTGCTGGGGAACCACCGTGGCACGGGCGCCGCTCTCAAATCGGCGCAAGGCCTCCAGGATTGGGCCGCCATACATCGCGGTTTTGCGCTCACCGAAACCGGAGACGCCAAGAATGCCGGAGAGCGAGCGGGGACGCAGCCGGCAAAGCTCGTCGGGGCTCGTATCGTGCAACACGACAAAGGCGGGAACGCCCTGCTGTTGCGCGGTGGTGCGCCGCCATTCGCGAAGGTATTCGCGGAGCTCGGCGTCGCCGTCAGCGGCGCGATCCTTGCTCAGCGGTTCATGAAACTTGGACCGACGGGGAGGCCTCTCGCTTGAAAACCGCGAGCTGCGTTTCTGCTTTTTGCGGCCTTTCGTGGCCTGGGAGTGCATGAGCTGAACTTCGCCGTCTAGCCGCCGGAGCTCCCGCTCAAGTGAGGCGACGCACACGTCGCAGGCGCCGCACGCGGACCATTTGGGCTTCTCGCCAAAATGGAGGCAGATTTGACGATGCCGGCAGGTCCTCGATTCGGCGAACCGGAGAATGGCATGATAGCGCTGCCAGGCGCGCTCTTTCTCTGCCGGGTCGGCAATCTGCTCGATGAAGTAGACCAGCAAGCCGGCGTCCCGGCTTTGCCAGAGCAAGATGCAATCCGCAGGCTGTCCATCACGCCCCGCGCGTCCCGCCTCCTGGTAATACTGCTCGATCGACTTCGGAAGCGCGAGGTGAATTACGGCGCGCACGGAAGGTTTGTTGATGCCGAGGCCAAAAGCGATGGTGCCCACCAGCACCCGCGTTTCGTCGGACATCCAGTTTTCCTGGCTGCGCTTCCGCGTGTCGGAATCCATCTTCCCGTGATAGGCGACGGCCCGAATGCCCTCGTCCCCGAGAAAGTCGACGGTCTCTTCCACGCCCCGTATGGTGGGCGCGTAGACAATCACGCTCTGGCCCTCATATTTTCGAAGCGCCTTCACCAGCAGGCCGCGCTGCGTGTAGCCTTCGCATTTTCGAATCAGGTAGCGCAGATTGGGCCGGTGGAAACTGGCGATGTACCGGTCGGGATCGCGCAGGTGGAGCTGCTCGAGAATGTCGTGACGCACCGGGCGCGTGGCGCTGGCGGTGAAGGCGGCGATGGGAAGCTCCGGGAATTGGACCCGCAGACTGCTCAACTGCCGGTAGTCCGGCCGGAACTCGTGCCCCCATTCGGAAATACAATGCGCCTCGTCGATCACGAAAAATGAAATCGGGACGTGTTGGAGCCAGGCCATGGTGTCCTCGCGCCCGATGCGCTCCGGCGAAAGGTAGAGCAGCCGGTACCTGCTCTTGCTCGCTCGCTGCATCACCCGGCTCTGCTCCGGGTGCGGCAACGAACTGTTCAGCGCTGCCGAGGGAATGCCCATTTGCACAAGCTGCGCCACCTGGTCCTGCATCAGGGCGATCAGGGGTGAAATCACCACCACCGTCTTGTTTGCCGACATTACCGCCGGTAATTGATAGCACAGCGACTTGCCCCCACCCGTGGGCATCACCACGCAAACATCGCGGCCCCCGAGCAAGCTGCGAATCGTCCGCTCTTGCAGAGGGCGAAACGAGGTGTATCCCCAGTAGTGCCGCAGCGTTTCCAAAAGGTCCATGATGGAAGTAAGTTGAAGTATAAGCCGGTGACGCAGAGCAAGCGTCGCGGGGAATTGCACTCTCTCGGGTGCGCAGCACTACGACAGCCCACCGCTCACCCAAACGCGCCGTTGTCGGCGCCATTAGTCGTTGGAATGTTCCAGGGGTATTCTCCTCAGCTCAGCGACCAGTTTAGGCAAGTCGTCGGTGATCGTGTCCCAGACCCGATCCAGATGATGTCGAAGTAGGCGTAAATCAGCCAGTTTCTTGCGCCCACAATACTTGTCCACGGAATCTCGGGGAACCGGGCCTTGGTCTCGGGGGAGATTCTTACGGCTGCCTCTCCGATAATCTCAAGGCACCGTACGATGGCCATCGACAGCATGCGGTTTCGATCGAGATTGTGACGGGTTTGAGCCTGGGCAAACGAGAGGGTTTCCTCGGCCGCTTCCATCATAGGACGGAGGCGCACGGCGTCAGCTTTGGTCATATTGGACCTCGGCTGATTGCACAACCTCATTTCGGAAGTAACGACTCAGGTCCTGGGGTGTTCGCAAGTCCACCGTCCGCCCCAGCAACTCCGATAACTCCCCTTGCAGCCCCGCCATGCCGAAAAGTCCGATGTGATACTCTGGCTCGAATTCAACCAGAACGTCCACGTCGCTCTCCGGACCCAAGTCAGCGCGAAGCACCGAGCCGGAAATCGCCAGCTTGACGATATGCTGCCGGCGGCTAAACTCCACGATTCTCTCCCTCGGAATCTCGAAGCTGCGCTGGTTCATGACTTACCGAGCCTGATGCTCGGGTCGCATTTTAACATGGTTAACTCGCAGGCCGCGCTCGCGAGCCAGAGGCGTTAAGTGCTCCTCGATAGGCACCCGCGCCTGCGCTGCTTACCGGCCCCCCCCCAACGAAAATCTCCACGTGCCGCTCCCGCGAAATCTCCGCCTTCGGTAGCGGTCGGCACTCACCCGTTTTCCACAGCGCAAGCGCTTGAAACTACAGGCGCAAATAAACAGTCTCAAAATTCCCAATCGTACCCACGGCGCCTAAAAAGCGTGCTAGGCTCGCTGCGGGTTCGGAGGTCCGTTGCCATTGGTCCGTTGTCCGTGGTCGGTCGTCCGTTGTCAGTCGTCCGTGGTCAGTTGTCCCTTGCTCTTGGATCGTGGGTAGAGGATCTAGCATCAACGGCCCACGACGGTTGCCAAGAGGATTTGGCAACTCACGACTGACAACTGACCACTGACAACGGACAGTTGGCAACGGACAATTGGCAACCGACGACGGAGAACGGATGCTTGGAGAGGGCAGCAACGGAGGGCGATGATGTTGGCAGGGACCGTAGTAGTTGTTCCCGCCGAAGGTTCCGGCCCCCGGGGCCAAGCCGCGGGTGGGCGCGGCGTCTTGCGGCGAGGCGGCGAGGCGGCAGGACCACTGGATGAACGTGCAGGGCGGCCGGCTGCGGCGGGCCATCGACCGGAACCTCAGGGTGTTCCCCAAGCTGCTGAAGGCTTTTGGCTTGGAGGCACCCCGCGCCGCGGGGCCGCCAGGAGGGGAGAGCGCGAAAAAATAAAGGGGCCCCCACCAAAGCCGGAATGCGACGCAGAATGAATGAGATACAAAAACCGGGAGGGCTCTCCAAAGCCGGAATGTCCTTTAGGATCAACGAGTTGTAAAAGTTACACAAAGCCAAAGTGAGAAAAATGAGAATCGCGTA
>DATJAQ010000216.1:0-4887 GCA_035516075.1 Terriglobia bacterium
GATTCACGATCACGTCTTCGCCGCCGATCAGGCCTTGCTCGATCCGAACGCCCTGACTGCCGGGCGCTCCCGCCTTCACCGTCCGGCGCACCGCGCGACCGCCGAGGACCACGAAGACGGCACCGTTCTGCACAGCGGAGGCCGGCACAGTGATGGCCGGCCTGGCCACTTCGGCCGAGCCGGGCTTCTCGTCCGCCAGGAACGAGACGCTGGCGTTCATTTCCGGCCGAAGGTACGAATCGGGGTGCAAAATTTGCACCTTGACCTGCACGGTGGCCTTTTGCCGGTCGGCCTTGGGCGAGATTTCAACCAATTTGCCCTCATACTTGCGGTCGGGATAGGCGTCGGTGGTCACGGTGCCGCGATCGCCCATGTGCAGTTTGGCGAAGTCGTTCTGCGCGATGTCGAGCTCCACCTGCAAATCGTTCAAGTCCGCCAGCGTCACCACGTAGCCCTTGGCGCCTTTGTCGCCCACGAAGCCGTTCGTGACGAACTCACCCTTCTCCACCGCCCGTTCCAGAATAGTGCCGTCGATGGGCGCGCGAATGATGGTGTTGTCGAGCTGGTCCTGACTGAAGTCCACCACGCCCTTGGCCTGCTCCACCTGGCCCTTCATGGCGTCGATATCTTCCCGGCGCGGCCCGATCTTCACCAGATCGTAAGCCTGCTGCAGGGAATTCACCCGGGCCTGCAGGTTTTTGTAATTGAACTGCGCGGTGTCAAATTCCTGCTTCGAAACCACACCGTCGGCCACCAGTGCTTGATTGCGCTCGTAAACGAGCTTGGCATTTGCCAGGTCCGCCTGCGCCTGAAGGAGATTGGCGTGGGCTTGATCGATCTCCTGCGGGCGCGAGCCGTGCTCGAGCTCCGCCAGTCTGGCCTGCAAATTCATCAGGTTTCCCCGCGCCTGCTGGAGCTGGGCCTGGTACTCCGTATCTTCCAGACGGACGAGTTCCTGACCTTTCTTAACGGCGTCGCCTTTTTCGACCCCGATCCACTCCACCTTGCCAACTACCTTCGAGGCCACCTCGATTTCGTGGTGGGCCACGATATAGCCGGTGGCGTTCAGGCTGACGCCCGGATCGCCGGCGGCG
This sequence comes from Terriglobia bacterium, assembly GCA_035516075.1. Taxonomy (GTDB): domain Bacteria; phylum Acidobacteriota; class Terriglobia; order UBA7540; family UBA7540; genus Gp13-AA77. The sequence goes on from DATJAQ010000216.1 coordinate 1,095, forward strand.
CTTGCCGAAGCCACCCGAACCGTTTCCACTTGGGGCGTGGAGGCGAAGGTCCTGTAGACCACGCGAACCACGCCGAGAAGTACCAGAAGGCCGACACCGCCGATGATCCAGCGGGTGGCCCACTTCGAGGGTCCCGGGGGTTTCTTCGCGCCGCGATCGATTTTCAAGTCGTGCAGATCGGTTGCCATGAGAATCTCTTTTCGTCACTCGTGCTGCTCGCCGGCCGTGTTGCCGCCCCGGCCCGTATCCCTACGCCGACCTCAAGGCGGCGACAATCTCCTTGCGGGCCGCGTTGAAGGAGGGAAACAACCCTCCGAAGGCGCCGAGCACCATCGCGAAGACGACGCCCTCCAGCACGATTGCAGGCGTCACCTCGAGGTTAAACGCGGTCTGGCTGAACGTCATGAAGTTGCCGATGCTGGTGGTAATGCCGTTCAGGGGCAGCACCAGGATACAGCCCAGCAGCCCTCCGATGGCCGAGAGCAGCACCGCTTCAATAAGAAAACTCAGCAGCACGGAGCCGCGCGAGAACCCGAGCACGCGCAGCGTGCCGATTTCGGCCGTGCGGCGGGCGACGGCGGCGTACATGGTGTTCATGGCCGCGAAGGCGCTGCCTACCGCCATGATAATTGAGCAGAAGATGCCCAGAAACTCCACCGGCGCGCCCGAGGAAGTCTGCTTATCGTAGTACTCCTGCTCGGAAAGCGCCGTCATGTTGAGCTGCTGGTCATTTTCGATGTTTTTGATCAGCGCGTCGGCGGCTACGGGATCGGTGGCCTGCACTAGAGCCGAGCTTAGCACCGCGGTGCGGTGCTGGTCCGTGCTCAACTGGTTCAGGTCGGCGAAGATCTCGCTGTTGGTAGCGCTCTGGCCGGCTGACATTACCCCGACCACGTCCCAATCTGCGCTTCCGATGCGAAGCTGTTGGCCGAGAGCCGCCGTCGGAAAGCGATCGGCGATCGATTCACCCACTACCAACTCGCGTTTGCCGGTTTGAAACCAGCGTCCGGCCGTCAGCTTTAACCCCGGCCGGAGCTCGAGTCCGACAGGCGTAATACCGCGCAGAGTGATGTTTTGGCCGTCGGGGTTGTCGGCGTTGGCCAGGTTGATGATGGTGACCAGTTCCAGCGACGCCTCCGGCTGGCCGGAGCCGTCGCGGGCGATCCCCGGCTTGTCTTTCAGCACCTGAAAGCCGGTACGCGTGAAATTGCTAACCAGTTCAGTGGCCGAACCGTTTCGCAGCACCAGCACATGCAAAGGATTGCCGGTGGCGTGCAAAGAAGTGTGGAGGCCCTTAACGAGCGCCAGGATGGCCAGGAGCACAGCCACCGTCAGAGCGATGCCCAGCGCGGTCATGATGGTGGTGGTTTTCCTTACCATCAGGTTTCGGAGATTGTAGGAGATTGGTATAGCCATAGCTCGAAACTCAGCAGTCGAGATTCGGGTTGCCTCTGCTTCCTCTCTACCGCCTACCGTCTACTGCCTACTGCTTGCAGCCCTTCTTACTCCGTGCTCCGCAGCGCCTCCACAATCGAGATGCGCGAGGCGCCGAGCGCCGGCACGAACGCGCTGATCAAGCCGATCAACGCGGCGAGCAGCAGGCACAGGCCCGCCACCGGCGGCACGATGGTGAGGTTCTTGAACTGAGGGAAAAAAGCCACTCCCGGCGCATGACGGACGCCGTTCGAGAGTCCCGTCGCCAGCAGCAGACCCACCACACCGCCCGCCGCTGCGATCACGGTGGCCTCGCCGAGGATGATGCCGAGGATGGTGTTTCGCGTGTACCCCAGAGTCTTCAGCACGCCCACTTCGCGCACGCGCTCTCTTACCGACATGGCTATCGTGTTGGCCGAAACCAGCAGGATGGTGAACGTGACCGCCGCGCAAATGCTGAGCAGAAAGAACTTAATGTTCCCGAGGAACGAGACAAAACTCAGCGCGAAGGCGCTCTCCGATTCCGTCTTGGTCTGAACGGGCGAGTTGTGGAACATATCGTCCACCGCCTTCTCGACCTCCGGAACCTCGTCGTTGGAGGCCACCAGAATGTCGAAGGTCCCCGCATTGCCGCGCCGAGCTACGGGCAGGCTCTGCTCCAGATAGTCGCGGTTGAAGAACATCACCTCCCCGTTTTGGGGGTCGTTGAAGATCCCTTTCAGCGTGAACTCGTAATTGCCCGGGAAGATGTCGCCCACCAGGTTGATGCGGTCGCCGAGGTGCCAGTGCTGCTTCTCGGCCAGGTCCCGGCTGGCGATGCAGGCGGTGCGGTCCTCGAGAAAGGCGCGCTTCTGGTCTTCCGGCATGGTGAGGTCGCCGCGGTAGAGGAACACCTTGTCCGGCTGAACCGCCAGGCGGGCGAACATGTGCTCCGGGCGGTCATCGATGTACTTTCCGCCGAACCACTGCTCAATCCCCAACGCCTTCACGCCGGGCACCTGGGCGATCTTCTGGCCGTAGAACTCGGGCAGGGGCAGAGTGAGCGAAACCCGGTTGCGCGTCACCAGCCGCAGTGCCTGCCACTCGGTAGGCTGGGTGGCGTACAAGGCGTGATAGATGGCCAGCAGCACGCCCAGCAGGCAGATCGAAACGCCCATGCTCAGCACCGTCAGCGTGGTGCGGCGCTTGTTGCGCCAGCAGTTCTTCAGGATCAAGGGCACATGCCTTCCCATGTTGTCATCCCTCTTGCAGCCATCGTGCGCCGCGAGTTACGCGCCCACCCGACTATCGTAATACGAGATCGTTAAAGCGAAATTACAATTCGGGCAGCCAGTCACCGCAGTGTTGCCAAGGCGCCCATCGGGAACCCCAATGATGACGCGCCGACGGCGCGTCTAGTCTGCTCCTGGTGCGCTTCTTGCCCTGCCGGCTGCGACAAACTCCGGCGCAGCCGCTGTTTGGCGCGGAAGATCAGCACCGCCACGGTGGCCCGGCTGGTGCCCAGGGTTTGGGCGATTTCGTCGTAGCTCAGGTCGCTGTAATAACGCATCACCAGCGGCACCAGGTAGCGTTCGGGCAGCGCAAATAGGGCGTCTCGCACGGCACCGGTCTGCTCCTTTGAAAGCAATTCGTGCAGCGGCGAGGCCAGCGTAGCGGCTGGCTCGGGCGCTTCCGGGTCGGCCGGCTCGAGCAGCTTGCGTTCCGCGCGGCGCTTCCTCAGCAGGTCAATGCAATAATTACCCGCCACCCTTGCCAGCCACCGCGCGAAGGGCTGGGCGCGGTCGTAAGTCCGCCAGGAGCCCGGCAGGCGCGCGAAAACGTCATTGGCGGCGTCCTCCGCCTCGTCGGGCGAGCCCAGCATCTGGCGGCAGATGGCCAGCACGCGGGGGTGATGCTCCCGGTAGAGCTGCTCAAATTCCCTTTGCCCGAGGGCGTCGGCCGTCATGGATGTAACTCCATGGTTCGAGGAGGTTTATCGGCAATTGCGCGAATGCCGGCCAGCGAGAATTGGTAGATATGCTCGGCCAGACCGTCGATGATCTCGGGCGTGTACTTAAAGCCCGGCGGCGCCATCCGCATGGTAATCGGGTGCGACATCTTATAAAACAGGCACTGGCCCTGGACGCTGAGAAAACACTGCCAAACCCTCGCATCGTTCAGCGGCGCGCCCAGGAGTTCGGCGATCATCCGGCCGTTGCGCTCGCTGGTGGGTTTGATCCCCTTTTCGATGATAAGGTCAATGGCTGGAGTAGGATCGATCGATTCCCGGGCAATCAGTTTCTCCATCCACGACTCTTCGCGCGGGTCGAGCAGGTGGTGCAGGGTCAGCCGGATGTAGGTGCGCAGCCGCTCCTCAGGT
>DATJAQ010000217.1:0-6424 GCA_035516075.1 Terriglobia bacterium
ATGCTGGGTTATCGGCGATATCTCTTTTGTTTTGAATGACTTGATGGGTTGCCGCGACTTCAAAAAATGGAATACTAGTGTTTTCAACAAGATGCTGGGTTCGTTCGTGATGTTTTTTATTTTCACGCGCACCAAGCCGGCCGGGATGTCCGGACGACTCGATCATTATGCCATTTTCCTCGAAGAGCGAGCAGATTCGATCCGGATTGTTGCCGATAACCTTCGTGTTTCCAATAACCTGACGGCATAATGACAATATCATGTTTGTTTTCAATATGTTGACGGCTTCCGACGAATTCAAAAAATGGAATATCAATGTTTTCAATCAGTTGACGGGTTCGTTCGTAACATTTTTCATTTTTGCGCGCGCCTATCTCCGCAGTTGCTTTCTCGGGCTCCGCGCCAGCGCCTCGCCCGAACCTACCAGCTATTTCGAGGCTTGCTGAGCTGATATCTCCATTTGTTTCAGCAAGATGGTTGGATAAAAGGCATATCCTCAGCGTTTTCAATAACTTGGTTGGTTCGGCACTATTCCAAAAATGGAATGTGAGTGTTTTCAATAAGTTGGTAGGTTCGTTCGTAATGTTTTTGAATTCGCGTGCCCGCCGGCCCGGGACTAGCGGCAAGTGACGACTTAACCCTGACGAGCAATAATGGGCCGCTGACAACGCCTGCCGGCCAGCGGGCGCCCTGGTCCGAACGGTGGAGGTTGGGTCTGTAAACATCGTGGCAATAACCATAATCCAAATTGACCCCAATTGTCAAGTGAAAAGTGAAGCCCCGCCCTGCGGCCTCGCCGGGCTGCGCTGCAGAAAGGTCCTGCCTTTACCGCGCTGCTGGGGATAGAATAGGCATTACGGTTTCAGTAGAGGACTGTGGCTCCCGCGTTCAGACCTGCCGGGGATCCCGCCCCGCATGTTCGCGGCGCCGAGCTCCGTGCCAGTGTGAACGCAGCCAAGGCCGCGCGCGGTTCAGCACCGCGCCAAGCCGGAAGGAAAAACCCATGCGCGAATCGAGAGTCGGTCAAACCACCCCACGTTCGGCGAAACAGTTTACGCGCCTTTTGCTCGTGGCGCTTCCGCTGCTCGCCGCAGCCACCTTTGCGCAAACGCCGGTACCCGCCGTCACCGGCGACGCCCGGGTGGACAAGCTGCTCAGCCAGATGACCCTGGCGGAGAAGATCGCGATGATCCACGGCGCGCAGGAGCCCGCCGCCACCAATCAGGGGCAGGCGGGCTATCTGCCCGGCATTCCGCGCCTGGGCATCCCGTCGCTTCGCCTGGCCGACGGGCCGCCCGGCGTGCTGACACGCGAGAACGCCACGGGACTGACCGCCACCATGGGCCTGGCGGCCACGTGGAGCCGCAAGGACGCCGAGCTGAACGGCGAGGTGATTGGCCGCGACGCGCGCGCGCTGGGCATCGACGTAGTGCTGCAACCGTTCATCAACATCGATCGCGATATCACCTTCGAGCGGGGCTACAACACCTACGGCGAGGACCCGTTGCTCACCGGCCAGATTGCGGCGGGCCTGGTGCGCGGCGTGCAGAGCCAGGGCGTGATGGCGCAGGCCAAGCACTACGTGGCTTACGACGGCGGGGATAACGTCTTCGTCGATCCGCAGGCGCTGCACGAAATTTACGTGGCGCCCTTCGTGGACGTGGTGGAGGCGGGCGTCTCGTCGATCATGTGCTCGTACAACAAGGTGAACGGGCCCTATGCCTGCGGCAACGGCGATACGCAGAACACGATTCTCAAGGGCGAGCTGGGGTTCAAGGGATTCGTGACCTCGGATTGGGGCGCCACCCACGGCACGCTTTTCATCAACGAGGGTCTCGACCTCGAAATGCCCGGTCCCATGCCCACCACCGGCTTCTTCCTGCCGACCTTCTTCATCGCCGAGCCACCGCCCCCGCTTCCGCCGCGGCATCGCCGCGGCGGCACCCTGGCCGATGTGGATTTCGGATTCGCCTTCGGAGGCATTCCGGAAGAGCCGCAGAATTCCTTTAACTTTCCCGGCTTCCCCCAGGCGCCCATCGAGGGCATGATGCCGGCGCTGAGCAAGGGTGACGTGAAAGAGGAAACCATCACCCGCGCGGTGGGGCGCGTCCTCGTGCAGATGGATAAGTTCGGGCTGCTCGACGGCAAAGGCAAACACGAAGTGACTCCCATCGACACTGCGGCCGATGCGCCCGGCGTGCGCAAGACCGCCGAGGACGCCGCCGTGCTGCTGAAGAACGAAGGCGGCGCGCTGCCCCTGAAGCCGGCCGACCTCGCCTCGCTGGTCCTGATCGGCCCGGGAGCCGGCCAGACCATCGCCATCGGCGAGCCCGGCGAGAAGGCGCTGGGCTTCGCCGCGCGCCAGATCGGCACGCTCGCGGCGCTGCGCGAGCTCGACCCTTCCGCCAAGGTTGGATACGCAGTGGCGGACGACATGACCGGCATCGCGGTGCCCGCCTCGGCCCTGAGCCACGACGGCCAGCCGGGCTTGCTGCGCACCGACGCTAAAACGAAAGCCACGCAAGTGGATGCCGCGGTCAACTTCACGACGTCGAAGGGCACGGCGCTCGCGGCGGGCGGCTCCTACACTTGGAGCGGAACCCTCACCGTCCCGAGCGCCGGCGCCTACCTGATCTACCTGCAGATTCTCGGCACGGCGGGCGCGCTGGCCATCGACGGCAAACCCGTGGCAAGCTCCGGAAACCCGCTCGGCAATCTGCACGGGGACGTGATCAAGCCGGGCGAGCACAACGTGCTGCCCACCACGGACGGACTCGACAATCTGCGGCGACGCGTGGAGCTCACGGCCGGGCCGCACGCGCTTTCCGTGATTTCTCGCGCCGATACTTCGGGCGCTCCGGTGCAAATCCGCCTGAGCTGGGTGACGCCGGAGCAGCAGGCGACAAATTACAGCGCCGCGCTCGCGGCCGCCAAAGAGGCTCGCACTGCGGTGGTGTTCGTTTGGGGACGCGGCCGGCCCAACTTTGCACTGCCGGGCGACCAGGACAAACTCGTGGAAGATGTGGCCGCCGCCAACCCGAACACCATCGTGGTGATGAACGTCAGTCAGCCGGTGGCCCTGCCCTGGCTCGATAAAGTGAAGGCGGTACTTCAGATGTGGTATCCGGGCGATGAGGGCGGCTGGGCCACGGCCGAGCTGTTGCTTGGCAAGGTCAGCCCGGCGGGGCGCTTGCCTTTCACCTGGCCGAAACGGCTTGAGGACGGCGTAGCCGAGGACCCGGCGCATCCCGAGCGCTCCTCGCGCGGCGTGGAAGGCAAGACGACCTACTCCGAGGGCATCGACATGGGCTACCGCTGGTTCGACCGGCAGAAAATCGAACCGCTGTTTCCCTTTGGCTACGGCCTCTCGTACACAACCTTCGACTATTCAGACCTCAAGGTGGCTCACGCCGCCGTTGGCGGGTTGGAGGTGAGCTTCAGCCTGCACAACACCGGGGACGTGGCGAGCGATGAAGTGCCGCAGGTCTATCTGGGAGCGCCGAAGGACGCGCCCGGTGGCGCCCAGTTCGCGGTGAAGGCACTCGCAGCCTTCGACCGCGTAACGCTGGCGCCCGGGCAGCGGAAGAGCGTCACGCTCCACCTGCCACCGCGTCGCTTGCAATACTGGTCAACGGCGGACAATCGGTGGGATGTTGCCGCCGGGAGCCGCACGGTGTACGTGGGCGGTTCTTCGCGCGACCTGCGGTTGCACCAGGAAGTGAGCATCACTGGCTCACCGGCCTCGCCGTAGGGGCAGGCCTTCTCTCTTCGCGCTGCCCAGGTTTGTGGACGGCTTCAGGGAGGAACGGCATTGCCGCCTGCCTTGCGGAAAGCCTCCGGCTTTCCGGGCGGCGTCCTTCGTGGGTTCGCTTTTTTTCCGGCTCGAAGGCGGAGCCTTCGAGCCGCGGGGAAAAAGAGGGTTGGCAGCGGCTGCGGAAAGGCGCAGCCTTTCCGCAGAGCAAGGGGGGCGGAGCCGCAGAATACAAGGCGCGATCTCAGCTGTCAGCACCAGCATAAAAGGGAGCCGAAATCATCAGTCTGGCGGGAGCCAGTCATGAGAGCCTCATCGGCGGGGACGCGGTAAGAACTCTATATCAGACCCTACAAATTCTCCGGTTGCTTGCGCAAGCCGGTCAGCAAAAAAATGCCTTTGGGGGAGTCAGGTGGACCCGAGAGCTGCCGGTTTCCGAGAGGCCGACTGATGATCCATGTGGATTACGTCTGGGTTGCCGACATAAGACAGGAGTCATCCCACGAAAGGTGTGAGCACAGAGCCGACCAACCGGGAGTTGTGCGGTTCAGTCAACGGCAAGGCGTTAAACGAAGCCGAACGCAGCCGACGCCATGTGTCCGTGGCGCGGCGACTTCACTCTTCCTTTAAGACTCGAACCGGGTTCAAGCGCGCGGCACGGCGCGTAGGTAGCGCACAAGCAGCCATCGCGATCACTCCCAATAGGACGGTTACACCACCGATCACCAACGGATCGAAGGGCCGTACCCCGTAGATCTGACTGGCGACTGCCTTCTGCAGCCCAGCCGCGCCAGCGAATCCCGCCCCGAGACCGAGGGCGACGATCACCAGGCCTTCCCGGAGCACCAGCCTTACAACCCCCGCCGGCGTGCTCCCCAGCGCTATACGGATGGCAATCTCGCGCCTCCGCTGCCCTACCAGGTAAGCAATGACCCCGTAGACGCCGATCGCGGAGAGAAACAAGGCCAGGCTGCCAAACCCGAGCGCCAGCAGCAGTGAGGTGCGACGCGACGACATCGAGAGCGTGGCGCGCTCGTCCATCGTCTTCACATCGGACAGCGGCAAATCCGGATCGATCCGGGCCATCGCCGTGTGGAGGGCGGGTACTACAGACGTCGCATCGGCGCTGCTTCTCACGGCAAACGTATAATCGCGAGACGGCGCCTGTGCGTAAGGGAAATAGTACGTCCCGGTTGCGCTCCCGGTCCCGGCGAGATCGACCAGCCTGACGTTGCCAACAACGCCGACTACCCGGAACCAGTGGGTATTCGCCCCAGGCGCGTCAGGATCCTGCAGATTCTCTGACGTGTACATCCGCTGTCCGATGGGATCGCGATTCGGCCAGAAGTGCCGGGCCAATTGTTCATCGACAATGATCGCCGACAGAGCGTTTTCGTTGTCGCGATCGTCGAAATAGCGTCCGCGTATCAGCGCGACCTTCATCGTCTGGAAGTAGCCGGGCGTGACGATGAGATAGTGGGGAGAGATGAGGGATTCACCCGGCTTCATGGCATAGCCCTCGGCCATAATGACGCTGTCGCTTTCGTTGTTTCCGAAGGGGATGGTGGTGGTGGCGCCGGCAGCCGCCACACTTGGCAGCCGCCGAATCGAATCGAGCGCCCGGGTCATAAGGTTCCGCAAGTCCGCGTCCGTGCGGTAGGATGGCGGCACGTCGGTGGACGCCGTGACCACTCCTTGAGTCGTAAAGCCCGGATCGACCGCCAGCAAGTGGCGGAAGCTGGCCAGCAGGAGTCCCGCTCCCGCCAGCAGCACGAAGGCCAGCCCAATCTCCGCTCCGATCAATCCCTGGCGGATGCGGCCAGAGCGGGCGCCGCCGGCCCCGGTGCGGCCGCCCTCGCGCAGCACGCGGTTCAGATTGAGTTTGAAGGCGCCGGCAAGCGGCACAAGTCCAACCAGCACACCCACTGCCGCCGCGAGGCCGAGGCCCACCAGAATTACGGTGGCGTCGATACGGACTTCTTCAGCACGGGGAAAGCGCTCAAGGCCGATCGCCGCAACCGCCCGCAGAAGCGCTGTTCCGAGCAGGAGGCCCAGGATGCCTCCCGTCCCTGACACCAGTACGTTCTCGACGATCAACTGGCGCGAGAGCTGGGCCCGGCTCGCGCCCAGCGCCAACCGCGTGGCGACCTCTTTGCTCCGCACACTCCAGCGAGCCAACGCCAAGTTGGCAATGTTCAAGCCGCCGATGAGCAAGACGAACAGTGCTCCGCCCCACAGCAGAAACAGTGAGCCTTCCACATCTTTGACCAGCATGTGCTGAAGCGGCTCGACCTTGGTGTAGAAGCCCGAGTTGATGATGAAGGACCTTAACTGGGGCAGCCGGTCCAGGTTGGCGGCGTTGAGCGCGTTGACCTGCGCCTGCACCTGGGCAATCGTGGCGCCCGGTTTGAGCCGCCCGATGTTTACCCAGCCATTGCTGTGATAGCGGGTTTTTGATTCTGCGGTGAACGCCAGCGGACCCCAGAGGCGGACCTCCGGGTAGAGAAAGACAAAACTCCGCGGCATTATGCCGACGATGGTGAACGGGATCCCATATAAACGCAGCCCGCGTCCGATGGCGGAGGGATCGCCGCCGTAGAGTTGTTGCCAGAGGGCGTGGCTGATTATCACCTCATGGTCGTGCCCGATCTCGCCCTCCTCCGGGGTAAAGGC
>DATJAQ010000218.1:0-11138 GCA_035516075.1 Terriglobia bacterium
GGACGGTACATTGTGCTGGGCGAGCAGGGCATCGCCGGGCGCTGCCTCGAGTTTTTGAAGGACCACATTCTGTTCCCCGGTGGCACTGCGCCCCCGGACGCCTACGCTGTGCTCAATGCGGAGGCGGCCCGGGTGCCGCCCGGCAGCGACGGACTGATCTTCACCCCATGGATCAACGGCGTGATTTCCCCCACCGAAGACATTCACACCCGCAGCGCCTTTTTCAATCAATCGGTGCGGACCACCCGCGGCCACTACGTGCGCGCCGTGATGGAAGGCGTGGCTTTCAACCTGCGCTGGCTGAAGGGCTACGTGGAGAGGTTCATCGGGCGGCGTTTCGAGCGCTTGAATTTCATCGGCGGCGGGGCCACTTCAGACGTCTGGTGCCGGGTTCTGGCGGACGTGCTCGGCTGCCCGCTGCGCCAGGTGGCGAACCCGCGCAGCGCCATCGCCATGGGTGCGGCGTTTGCGGCTTTCGCGGCTCTCGGAGAAATTCGCGTGGACGAAATCGCCGGCCTGGTCAAGATTGACGCCACTTACCAACCGGACGAATCGCGGCGGAAGGTTTATGATGCTCAGTTCTGCGAGTTCCTCGAGTTTTACCGGCGGATGAAGCCGTTCTACAAGCGGCTGAACTCGGCGGCACATAAGGCTTGACCCTGCGGGAGGATCGATTTATGTCGACGGAAACGAAGACTCAAGCGGCGGCCGCGGGCACTCCGGAGCGCCATCCCTACCGCGGGCGATTCCCGAGTTTTGCGCGCCTTCCCGAGAAGGGCAGAAGCCGCGACGCCATCCTGCACGAGCTGGAAACGATGGCCCGGGAGGAAGACGCGCGCTGGCAGACCGGCCAGATTTCGGGCAGTTACTACCACGCCGGCAAGGACCACTTCGCCTTTCTCAATCAGATCTACGGACTGTTCTCCCATGTCAACCTGCTGCAGCGAGACATGTGCCCCAGCGGCACTAAGTTCGAGGCGGAAATCACCTCGATGACCGCCAACTTGCTGAACGGCCCGGCTGTAAAAGCCGTCAACCCCGAAGACGAAGTGGTGGGCGCCATCACCTCCGGGGGCAGCGAGAGCATCATGCTGCCCATGCTGGTTTACCGCGAGTGGGCGAAGACGGAGCGCGGCATCACGGCGCCTGAGATGGTGGTGCCGAGCACCGCTCATCCCGCCTTCGACAAAGGCGCTCATTACTTTGGTATCAAGCTGATTCGCGTGCCGGTGGGGCCGGACTTTCTGGCCGACGTTGACGCCATGCGCGCCGCCATCACGCCCAATACGGTGGCGATAGCGGGCGCGTCGGGCAATTATCCGCACGGGCTTATCGATCCGCTGGAACGCCTTTCCGGCCTCGCCCTCGAGACCGGAGTGGGCATGCACGTGGACGCCTGCTACAGCGGGTTTCTGCTGCCCTGGCTCGAGCGCCTCGGTCACCCCATCCCGCCCTTCGACTTCCGACTGCCCGGGGTGACCTCGATTTCCTGCGACACGCACAAGTGGGGTTACGGCCCCAAGGGTTCCTCGGTAGTGCTCTATCGCAATCTGGCCTTGCTCCATTATCAGTATTTCTGCGTCACCACCTGGCCCGGCGGCTACTACGCGTCCCCCACGATCGCCGGTAGCCGCTCAGGCGGGATCTCGGCGGCCACCTGGGCCGCCATGGTGGCGCTCGGCGAGGACGGTTACCTCGAGATCGCGCGCCAGATCATGCGCGCTGCGGACACCATCAAGGCGGGCGCCGCCTCGATCCCCGAGATCACAATCGCCGGGCAGCCCACGTTCTGCATGGCGTTCATGTCCGACTCCATCGACATCTACCACGTCAACGACTACCTGGCCGCGAAGGGCTGGAGGATGAACGTGCTTCAGACTCCGCCCGGCTTTCATTTTTGCGTCACGCGCCCGCAGACGAAGCCGGGCGTGGCGGAGCGCTTCGTGGACGATCTCGGCGCCGGCGTGGCCTACGCCAAAACGCCTCCGCCACACCCGCCCAAGAGCGGCGCCATGTACGGCGGCGGCCACGCGCCGCTCGACCCGGCCTTCGTACGGCCGTACATCCTGCACCACCTGGACGAGGGCTATGAGCTCTGAAGGCGGCCTCGCGCCCGGGGAGGTCGCCCGCTACCTGGAGTTCGCCTGCCATCTCGGCGAACTGGCGGGCAAGGTGATTCTGCCGCACTTTCGCGCTCCACTTGAAGTGGACAATAAGGCGGCGCCCGGCGCCTACGATCCGGTGACGGTGGCGGACCGGGCCGCGGAAGAGGCGATCTGCCTCGAAATCGCCCGGGATTTTCCGGAGCACGCGATTCACGGCGAAGAGCACGGCCGCAAGCCGGGCAACGCGGGCCTGACCTGGGTGGTCGACCCCATCGACGGCACGCGCGCCTTTATTCTGGGCCATCTTCACTGGGGAACGCTCATCGCGCTGAACGACGGCCGCCGCCCCGTGCTCGGCGTCATGCACCAGCCGTTTGTGGGCGAGACTTTCCTTGGATCGCCGCTCGGCGCCTTCGTCCGGCGAGCCGGCGAGCAGCGGCCCTTGCTCACGCGCGCCTGCGCCAGCCTCGGAACTGCCGCCGTTTGCACGTCGCATCCGGAGCAGTTTTCGAACCGCAAGGAGCGCGCCGCCTTCAAGTTGGTCGCTTCCAAGGCGCGCCTCGTGCGCTACGGCGGCGATTGCTACAACTACTGCCTCCTGGCGGCCGGGCTAATTGACCTGGTAATCGAATCGGCCCTGCATGCCTACGACGTGCAGGCCCTGATCCCAATCGTCGAGGCGGCCGGCGGAATGATGACCGATTGGCGCGGCCAGCCTTGCTACGAAGGCGGCGCGGTAGTGGCCGCCGGCGACGCGCAGTTGCACGCCCACGTCCTGCAATTGCTCGCCTGGGCCCAGGGGTGAATCGTCGATGAAGGGTTCGTTGTCGCCGGCAGGCCGCCCGCCCCATCACCGCTTGTATCGGTGGTGGGTGCTGCTCGTCTATCTCGGCGCGCTCGTGCTCACCCAGGTGGTTTGGTACAACTTCGCGCCCCTGCTCTCGCTGCTGGTCGCGAAATACGGCGTCACCGAACTGCGCGCCAGTTGGACCATCCTGGCCTTTCCCCTGGCCAGCATCGTGCTGTCGGGCCACGCCGGTTCGCTCATCGACCGCCGCGGCTACCGCTTTTCGATGCGCGCCGGTTTACTGCTGATGACGGCGGGCTGCGCCCTGCGCGTCTTCGACCGGCATTTCACCATGGTGCTGGCGGGCCAGGCCGTCAACGCGATTTCGGTGCCTTACATCGTCACCGGCATCGCCAACCTGGTGACGGATTGGTTCGAGCCCACTGAAGAGGCGCGCGCCACAGGCTTGTGTACGGTGGGCATCTTCGTCGGCATCGCCGTGTCGCTTTCGGCGTCGCCTTTTCTGGCGGACGCCCTGGGCTTTCGCAGCGCGATGATCGCCTTCGCGGCCGCGGCCGCGGGCTGCACGGTTCTGTTCTTCACCACCGTGCGCCAGAACCAGCCTCCCAGCCCGGCCCTCGCCACCACGCACACGGCGTGGGCGCCTCTGTTCAAGAATCACAACCTCGTGCTGCTCTTCGCCTTCGCCTTCATCGCCCAGGGAAGCTACAACGCCCTCACCACCTGGATGGAAGTGATCTGGAACGAGCGCGGCTTCCCCGCCGAAGCCGCAGGACTGGCGGGCAGCATGGTGATGCTGGGCGGCATCGCGGGATCGTTCATCTTTCCGGCGCTCATGGACTGGTTGCAGAAGGCGCGCCTCACCCTGCTGATCTGCCTGGTTCCGACCATTTTTCTCATCGATCCCTTTCTGTGGGCGGCCAGCCCGCGTCGGGGTTACGTCTACGGCGCGGTGCTCGGCCTATTCGAGCTGCCCTGCCTCGCCATCACGCTCACCATGCTCGAACGCTCCGCCGGCAAGGAGCACGTGGGGGCGGCTTCTGGCCTCTACTGGACTCTGGGCAACGCGGGCGTGCTGGGCCTCACGGTCCTGCTGGAACTTCTGAAGAAGGCCACGAACTGGCGGACGTCGATTAATGCCGTCGTCGCCCTCACCGTTGGGGTCACCCTGATCGCCGCCTGGCTGCGCGAGCCCGCGCCCGCCCATCGCGCTCTAACCTGATCGCCAGCCGCGCCCGCTCGTTCCGCTCGAGCGATTCGTCAGCCAATCTTTGCCTTCTTGACAACGTTGGCCGACTGCGAGATATTGCCAAGGTTTAAGCTGAAATCTGTCGACTGCCTCTCGGCGGGGGAAAGCGTTGCGCAAACACATTGAGCGGAGGAAGTTATGAGAAGAACGGCGAGCGTGCTCGGCCTGATTCTGCCCTTACTGCTGCCTCCCTTCGTTCTGGCCCAGGTCGATACCGGCGGCATTCTGGGTACCGTCAAGGACCAAAGCGGAGCCGTGGTCCCGGGTGCGAAGGTCACGATGACCAACGCCGACACCGGCATCGCGGTCAGCACCGTCACCGGGCCGGAGGGCACGTATGACTTCCGGCCGGTTAAAATCGGCACCTATTCCCTGGCGGCCGAACTCCGGGGCTTCCGCAAAACCGAACATGAGAACATCCACGTGGACGTCCAGCAACAGGTGGTGGTGAACTTGACGCTGGTTCCGGGCGAGGTCACGCAAACCGTTGAAGTGACGGGCGCGCCTCCTGCGCTCCAGACGCAGGAGGCCTCGGTCGGTCAGGTGGTGGGCGCGCGCGAAGTGAACAACCTGCCTCTGAACGGAAGGAATTTCACCTTCCTGGCGCAAATTGTGGCGGGCGTCAACACGCCCGAGGCCGACACGCGCGGCAACGCCGCCTCCGGCGCCTTCTCGGCGAACGGTGAACGGCCCGCTCAAAACAATTATCTTCTCGACGGCATCGACAACAACTCAAACACCATCGACTTCTTGAACGGCACGAACTTTGTGGTGCTGCCCCCGGTGGATGCCGTTCAGGAGTTCAAGGTCCAGACCAGCGATTACAGCGCCCAGCAGGGGCGCGCGGGCGGGGCCATCCTCAACGCAACGATCAAGTCCGGGACCAACCAACTTCATGGTGACATATGGGAATTCTTCCGCAACGACAAGCTGGACGCCGCCGACTTCTTCGAGGACGCCGGCGCGATTCAGAAAGGTGAGTTCCGGCAGAATCAGTTCGGCTTCACCGTCGGCGGGCCCGTAGTGATTCCCCATGTGATCAACGGCCGCAACAAGCTGTTTTTCTTCGGTGATTACGAAGGCTTGCGCAGGCGGCAGGGGAGCGTTTTCACAAACTCGGTCCCCACGGCTCTCGAGCGGGCGAGCGGGTTTACCAACTTGTCCGAACTGATTACCGATGAGACCGGAAACGCGACCGCCACGGATGTGCTGAACCGAACCTTCCCCTTTGGAACGGTTTTCGATCCCGCCACCACCCGTCCCGTGGTTTGCGGAACCACCGACAAGGTTACCGGCCTGCCAGCTCCCACCTGCGCCTCACAGGGCCAACCCGCTGGAAGCATCCTCAGCTATATCAGCGATCCGTTCTATGGGGCTGACGGAATAACCCCCGTCGGCGCCACGACGGACTTCACGGGCTCCTGCCCAACCACTGCTCAGTGCTTGCTCAACCGCCTTCCCGCCGGCCGCCTCGATCCGAACGCCATCAAGCTCCTTGAACTCTACCCGCCGGCGCAACGGGCGGGCATCTTCAACAACCAGACGTCCGATCCGAATCTCAGCGAGAACCGCAACGCCTTCGATACCCGGATCGACTTTAGCGCGAACGACAAGAACCAGATCTTCGGCCGCTTCAGCTACGTGAACGACCCGCAGTTCATCCCCGGACCGTTCGGGGGGATTGCCGATGGCGGCGCTTTCCAGCAGGGGGCCCAGACCGCCTTGTCTGAGCAGAGCGTCTTGGGCTGGACCAGCAGCCTGTCACCCAACGCGGTGAACGAGGCGCGGGTAGGAATCACGTACATCCACACGACCCGTCACGGGCCCGAAGGCACGATGTTCGGGATTCCCGAACAGTTTGGAATCCAAGATGGTCCGCAAGTGACGGAAAACGGCGGTCTGCCGGCGTTTGGCATCGCCGGCCTGAACACGCTTGGGACGAATGCCTTCCTGCCGTCCGATGAAGTCAACAGCACCGTCCAGGTGACAGATAATTTCAGCAAGACGTACGGAAAGCACTCGTTCAAGATGGGCTTCGAGTTCCAGCACATCAAGTTCTCCACGCTTCAGCCTTCCTGGTCGCACGGCGAGTTCGACTACGGCGGGACTTATACGGGTGGCGGCAATACCGGAATTGCACAGATACTCCTGACTCCGGTTGCATCAATCTTGCCCCCAGGCGACGGCGGAGTGGACTTTGTGGGCGGCCCCGATTCGATATATACCTCGAACATTGCGCTGGTGGATGACCTGCACAACTATTATGGCACCTACATTCAGGACGACTGGAAACTGTCGCCGAAACTTACCCTGAATCTCGGCCTGCGCTGGGAACACTTCGGACTGCCCGAGGAAGCTCATGGCCGGCAGGCGAACTTCGCGCCCGGCGCCTCCTGCCTGCCGCCCTCCGCGGCACCCGGTTGCGCGCAATACCTGGTTCCCGACTCACAAAAGAACCAGGGCATCTTCGCGACCTTTAGTCCCGCCGTCGCCCCTGACGGCTTTAGCGCCGCGCTGGCTGCGGACGGCATCAACCTTCAGTTTGTCAAAAACAAACCCGAGCTCGGCGACGCCCAAAACCTGAACTTCGCTCCCCGGTTTGGCTTGGCCTACCAAATCTCGCCCAAGCTGGTGATGCGGGGTGGCTATGGCATCTTTTACGGCGGCTTTGAAGTGCAAAACGGGAACAACCAGGGGAATAGCTTTCCTTACCAGTTTAACTTCGGCTTGTTCAGTCCGAACTCGAATACACCCATCACGGTGCCCGGCCTTGCCAATGCGCCGGCGGGATGTACCACCGCCTACACCTTCGAGCTCGGCTTCGCTTGCACCCCGCTCGATCCGAGCCTCGTGCCCGGATTCGGCGTAGGACTGACGGGCCTGCAGACGAACTTCCAGACGCCTTACTCTCAGGGCTACAACCTCACGTTCGAGTACGCTTTTACTCCGACCCTGACCCTGACCGCGGGTTACGTGGGAAATACCACGCACCACCTCGAGATCTTTAAGGGGGCGAATAACGTCTCTCAAATCCTGTCCCCGGATACCTGTCTGCAGGCGCCGAGTTGTCCGGGCCAGAATCCGAACGATATCAGCTACGTTCCGTTTCCGGACTTCTCAACCGGCCAGACCTACCAGACCACGGATGGCAACAGCTACTACAATAGTCTTCAGACCACGCTCGAGAAGCGTTACGCGTCCGGGGTGACCTTCCTCGCGACCTATACCTGGTCGCGCTGCCGAAGCGACGCCGCAGACCTTCTCAACGGCTCGGCCATCGGCGCGTACCGGGCGGTGAATGTTCCGGGCGCAGGGATTCAGGCGGACTACGGCGACTGCGACTTCGACATTCGGCACGTCGTTCACGTCAGCGGCGGATACGAACTCCCCTTTGGCAAAGGAAAGTCGTTTCTGGGCTCGGCCAGCCGGAGGGTGAATCTGCTGGTGGGCGGCTGGAGTACGCAATGGATCGCCACCCTCGAGGGTGGTCAGCCCCTCACCCTTCAATGCGATGACGGACCGGCGGCCGGCGTGGGCTGCTACGACTTTATCAACCCGGGAGTGGACCGGCACGGTTCGGGCGCGCCGGACCACTTCCTGAACCCCGCGGCGTTTAACCAGCCCTGCCCGCCGCCGGCCTTTTCGCAGCCGTCCACCTGTATCAGCGGCCTCACGGGGCTCGCTCTGCTGGGCGGAACGGCTTCTCAGGTTTCAGGGCCTGGCATCAGCCGGCTCGACTTTTCGCTGTTTAAGAATTTCGTCTTGTCGGACCGTTTCCGCCTCGAATTCCGCAGCGAGTTCTTCAACATCCTGAACCATCCAACGTTTAACGCGCCGGGATTTGGCGGGAACGGCGTGATTGCGATTCCAGGGTCAACGGATTTTCTCAACACGGCCTTTGGCCAGATCGGTTCAACGCGCTTCCCATTTAACGATCCGCGCCAAATCCAGTTCGCCCTGAAGCTCTATTATTGATGGCCCGCGGCTTCGAGCTGCGGCAATGGTGTAGTGGTCGCGCCCGGCGTGGGCCGCCCCGCGGGCGCCGGCGAGCGGCGCCAACCTCACTGCCGTCAGTCGCGATACGCGGCAGCCGCGGCAGACGGGGACATCCCAATGCCATGGCTGGCATGCCTGCTCTCACACGCCAGGGAGTAGAGCAGAACCATGCGGGCCTGCTCCACCATGTCGGCAGCCATCATGCGGTCGATCTCGGGCTGCCATTTCGAGTGTGTTGCCACGTCAAAAGCGCGTTCCGGCGGAAAATCGATCTCATTCGTAAGGTTTGGAAACAGATCCTGGAACACGACGCGGTGGTGCTCATTGATGAAAAACTGCGGCTTCACCGGAAGCATGCGGGCGACCTTGTCCCGGTCGATGTCACGGATATCGCGTCCCTTCTTGAATCGCTTCTCCCAATCCTTCTTGGCGCCTTTTGCAAAGTAGGCGTAATCGTCGAACTTCTCGGCGATTAGGGCATAGCGCTTGAGAATCTCGGGCGGCGTCAGAAGCACCGTGCTGTTAAAAACGGTCCCCCGCGCCATCAGAAAGCGCTTGGCCATGTCTTTCACCAGCTCATAAGCTTCCGGGCGGCCGGGCTTCGCTTCGACCACCGTGCTGTGGTCGCCCGGCATAATGTTGACCTCGGTGAAAGGGCCCAGGATCGGCGGGTAATAGGGCGCGAACAAGCTCCGGCGATCGTGCTGCGACAGAACAATGCTGACGACGCGAATGTTGGGCGTCATATCCAGGCTCTGCCACATATGATTGTTGATGGACGATCCCCCGGGAACGGGATCGACGGCGAAGATGTTGACGGGTATCGCGGAAGTGGTGCGATTCGCATGGAGAACGTTGGCGATCTTGATGCAAGTGATGGCCCCGCGGCTCCACCCGCACATGTTCAGGATCATGCCCCCGTGGGCCCCGGCGAACTGACGTTCGACCTCAGACACTACGTCATCGACGTTGGCATCGACGCCCTTTCCGCCCAGCAAGCCTGAGACCTTCCAGGCTCCGCCGGCCTGGCCGTGGGGGCCGCCGCCGCCCACGCCGTCGGTGACCATGCAGGGTGACGTGGTCTCCCGATAGAGCTCCGCGACCACGTCATTGCTGTACCGGTTGTAACCTGTGCCGCAATTATAAGCGGTGAACTTTAGCATCGATCAACCCCCTTTTGCGAAGGCGCGCTTGCTCACCGACGATACTATTCCGCTAAGCCGGGCAAGTCAACGATGGGAAGCGCGCGGTGGGTGGTGCGCGATAGGAGGTGCGCGGTGGGAGGTGCACGGTGGGAGGTGCACGGTGGGGGTTTGCTACGGGAGCGGCTCTGCCGCCTTGCTGTGCGCAAAGGCTGTGCCTTTGCGTACCGTCGCCCCCCTCCTCGCCTTTCCCCTTCCCCTTCCTCCCCTTTCGCAGTGCGCGGCGGAGGCAGCAGGGATCCGAGGAGGCGAGCCCCGATCGGGCGCGAAGAGCCACGGACCTCCAAATCAGGTCCGCGCTACGCGTGCTGCGCTAGGCCGGTTCGGCCGGATAGTTGAAGAAGAGCTGATTGCCGTCGGGATCATCGACCACCAGGAGCCGGTAGCCCCACGAACCGTCCTTGACCGGAACACCCTGGGCCTCGAACTCCGCGCGCAGCGCGTCCAAGGCGGCGATCTGGGCCTCGCGCGTCTCGTTCGCGGAAATGAACATCAGCCCCTTGCCAACCTTCTCCGGCCAATGGTCGGCCAGGATAAGCGCACACCCCTGCCGCTCCACCTGCGCGACGCTCACTCTGCCATCCTCCTCGTAACGCCAGGGGCTGGTGAAGCCGAGCCGGTCAACGTAAAAGCGGAGCGAGGCCTCAACCTCCTTCACGTGTAGGACGGGGCGCGCGAACCAGTCTGGCATAGGCTAGATCTCCTCGAATGAAGACAACGTCTGCACTTCTTCCTGCGTCTTGAATTCTACACCCCCACTTCTTAGTTCTCGGCCGGCGGCGCAGCCATCCGCCGGCAGCTCCGGGGCCGCGCCCACGCCGAGAAGCGGCTCCGCCGCCCAGCAATCGCGTGAAGCGGCTCTGCCGCCTTGCTGTGCGCAAAGGCTGTGCCTTTGCGGACCGTCGCCCCCCTCGTCTCTTCCCTTCCCCTTACTTCCCTTTCGGTCCCCGAAGAAGACTCCCCCCAGCCCGTCATCCCGATCCCGCGAAGCGGGAGAAGGATCTCGCTCTGAGACTTTCCCGCGGCACGAGCCCCATGGCGGGGATTCCTCACGGAACCTACCCTGAACTCCTTCGACGCGCTGACAGCCGTTCTCAAGCGCAGGGCGAACGGACTCAGAATGACCGGCTTCGTCGCGGTGGCTCTCGGAGGGAAAAACGAACCGATCCGGCGAGGGCTGGTGGGCGCAGAGCGCTGGAGATCCACGACAGTGGCGGGCGCTACTCGCTCCGCTTCGACAGATGCTCGGCGACGTTGGCTGCCTTCCACAGCATGGCGGGATGCCGTGCAATCCGATCGACAATGTCCGGGCGGCTTGGAAACAGCAGTTCGGGCCGGTACTCACCCCGCGCTATCGCATCCAGGTAAGCTTTCTCCTTCGCGTGATCAAGAACGGCCACCAGCAGTGGTCGTACTGCGGCTGTCATGTCTTCCGGGGCGGGCCGATCCCCGGACCGAAGCAACGGGTACAACAGCTTCTCGACGTCCGCCGTCTGTACGCGGTCATAGCGCTCCGGCGTGTAGCTTCTCAGGTCGCGGGGAAGAGTGCTGGAGAAAAGCACCGTCAACTTCGTCAGCATCTCGCGGTCATGATCAATTCCTGCCTGCGAGAACGTGTAGAGGTCATAGAGGTCACGCGGGTGGCTGCGCTCGATCATGGCCTTAAGTTTGCCCGCCATCAGTTCCTCGACAGCCAGCACCGGAAACTCGCAGGGGGCTTCATCGGCAAGACGAATGGCCTTGAGCGGCTGGGAAGGGAGGGCACAGACTCGCATCAG
>DATJAQ010000219.1:0-20816 GCA_035516075.1 Terriglobia bacterium
TGTGATGCAGAATGAATGAGATACAAAAACCGGGAGGGCTCTCCAAAGCCGGAATGTCCTTTAGGATCAACGAGTTGTAAAAGTTACACAAAGCCAAAGTGAGAAAAATGAGAATCGCGTAAGTTACATGAAATCAGTGGAATCAAGCGATTGTAAATTTTACACAAAGCCAAAGTGAGAAAAATGAGAATCGGGTAAGCTTCATGAAATCAATCGGTTGCAAAAACTCCCCAAAACACCAAACGCACCAAAAGTCCGGCCGCCCAACACCGGCCGGCTTGCCCGGTCGGAGCCGGGATTCCGGGGGGGAGCAGGGGCCAGAAGTCAGCCCAGCCACCGGCCGAGCCGGATTGAGTAAGATGCGACTTCCAATTTCACTGCACCTTTGGAGTCAGCAGGTTGGCGGAAGTCACAGGGCAGGAGTCAGGAGAATTCAACGGGCGGCCGGCCATGGATCACGGACAAATGACAACGGACAATCGCGCATTCGGCATTCGGCAATCGGCATTCAGCAATCGGCATTCCCCGTTTGCGCGGGGACTAATCGAAAACCGGCAATGCGGGCCCGCCTTGACGCTCGGCGCGAGCGGCCCCTAGAATTGAAAGCTAGCAGCGGCTGGCGAATCTCAAATCCCCGAGGTGCTATGCTGGACGGGCCCATCCCCGAAGGTCTCACTTTCGACGACGTGCTGCTGCAGCCCGCGCGCTCGAGCGTGCTGCCCAACCAGACCGACACCCGCACCCGGCTGACGCGCAACATCCCCCTCAACATCCCGATTGTGAGCGCCGCCATGGACACGGTAACGGAGTCGCGCCTGGCCATCGCGCTCGCGCAGCAGGGCGGCATCGGGATCATCCACCGCACCATGAGCATCGAGCGCCAGGCCTCCGAGATCGACAAGGTAAAGCGCTCGGAAAGCGGCATGATCGTCGATCCGGTCACCGTGCGGGCCGACAGCCTGGTGTCTGAAGCGCAGGAGATCATGCGGCACTACAAGATCTCGGGCGTGCCCGTCACCTCCGCCGACGGCAAGCTGGTGGGCATCCTCACCAATCGCGACCTGCGCTTCGTGCCGCGCTCCGACGTGCCGGTGTCGGACGTGATGACCAAGGAAGGGCTCATCACCGTGCCGGTGGGCACCACCCTGGAGGAGGCGGAGCAGATCCTGCACCGGCACCGCGTGGAAAAGCTTCCCATCGTGGACGACGCCTTTTACCTGAAGGGCCTCATCACGGTGAAGGACATCCAGAAAAAGATCAATTACCCGAACGCCGCCAAGGACGCCCACGGGCGCCTGCGGGTGGGCGCGGCCGTGGGCGTGACGGGCGATTACTTCGAGCGCGCCCAGGAACTGGTGGCGGCGCAGGTGGATCTGCTGCTGGTGGACACCGCCCACGGCCACTCCACGCGCGTGATGGACGCCGTGCGTAGGCTACGCAAAGAGCTTAGCGGCGTGGACCTGGTGGCGGGCAACGTGGCCACCTTCGAGGGCGCGTCGGACCTCGCCGGGCTCGACCTGGACGCGGTGAAGGTGGGCATCGGGCCAGGCTCCATCTGCACCACCCGGGTGGTGACGGGCGCCGGCGTGCCCCAGATCACCGCCATTTCGGAGTGCGCGCGCGCTACGCGCAGCGCCGGGATCCCGCTGATCGCCGACGGAGGGGTGAAGTTTTCCGGCGACGTTACCAAGGCGGTGGCCGCAGGCGCCAGCACGGTGATGATCGGGAGCCTGTTCGCCGGCACGGAAGAGAGCCCGGGCGAGACCATCCTTTACCAGGGGCGCAGTTTCAAGAGCTATCGCGGCATGGGCTCGATCGGCGCCATGGCGTCGGGGTCAGACCGCTACGCGCCGGACGGCGAGATTTCGAAGGCCGTGGCCGAGGGCATTGAGGGCCGGGTGCCCTTCAAGGGGTCGCTGGCCGACATGGTGGGGCAACTGGTGGGCGGGCTGCGCTCGGGCATGGGCTACTGCGGCTGCGGCACCATTGAGGCCCTGCAGGCGCAGGGGCGCTTCGTGCGCATCACCAGCGCCGGCCTGCGCGAGAGCCACGTGCACGACGTGATCATCACCAAAGAAGCGCCCAACTACCGCCTGGAGTGAGCCCGCCGCCGTGAGAAACTCCGACGGCGCCCAGGCCGCCGCAAGAGCCTACACAGATAGCCTACCTTCCCGATCGTGGCGCCGGCGGTTGCGCTGGCCCATGGTGGCGGTCTGGGCGGGTTTCATCTTCTACCTCTCCACCGCCGGGTTCGGGCCCTCGTTCACCGAGTGGCTCCTGATCCAGATCCTCAGCCTGCTTCACCTCACGGTGTCGCCCCACACCTTCGACCTGCTTCACCTCTGCCTGCGCAAGCTGGCGCACCTCACGGAGTACGGCATCTTCGGCCTGTTGATCTACGCGGCTTCCCTCGAGACGCGGGACTTTGCCTGGCGTCCGCGCCTCGCGCTGCGCTCGATCGTGATCGCCGGCCTCTACTCGCTCACCGACGAGTACCACCAGTCGTTCGTGATGAGCCGGACGCCTTCGCTGATCGACTGTGGCATCGATACGACGGGCGCGTCGCTCGGCATGCTGATGGTGCTCGCCTGGGACCGCGCGCTTCAGGCCATCAGCAGAAGCAGGGCGGCGGCAAAGGACAAAGCGGCGGAGAATTCAAAAGGCGCGGCGGGCGTGTAAGCGCGCCAGAGCCAGCCCGCCAGCACGCCGGCCGGCAGGGCCGCCACCGCCGTGACCCAGTTGAACAGGCCAAACACCGAGGCCAGCGAGCGGCCGGGCGCGAGGTCGGCAATCCAGGCCTTCATCACCCCCTCGGTGAGCGCGTAGTAGAGCCCGTAGAGCGGAAAGAGCAGCCAGACTGCGGCGGGCCCGGTGGCGCGGGCGAACCCGAGGTAAACCGCGGCGTACACCAGATAGCCGCTCACCACCAGCTGCCGCCGCGGCAGGCGGTCCGACAGACGGCCCAGCGGCCAACTGAGCGCCGTGTAAACCGTGTTGAACACCAGCCCCAGCACCGGGGCGAGTGCGGCCCGCACACCCAGGTTTTCCGCGCGCAAGACGAGGAAAAGGTCCGAGGAGTTCGCCAGGGCGAAAATTGCGATGGCCGCCAGCATCAGCGCCAGCGGGCGCCGATGCCGGCCGAAGCTGACGCGGCTGGGCTCCCCGCCGGACCGCGCGTCCGCGGCCGGCCGGGGCTGCGGCCTGATCTCCTTCACCGCGAACCAAGCGAGCAGAATGGTGACGAGGCCCGGTATTCCGGCAAGCCAAAAAATCGTGCGCGCCGGGAAGTGAAGCGCCAGCAGCGCTGCCGCGGCCAGGGGTCCGGCGATGGCGCCAGCCGTGTCCATGGCCTGATGAAACCCGAAGGCGGCGCCGCGGCGGGAGTCCGGCACCGACTCGGCCACCAGGGCATCGCGCGCCGGCACGCGAAGGCCCTTCGAGGCCCGATCGGCAAAGCGAATCCAGAACACCTGCTGCCAACGGGTGGAGAGCGCCAGCAGAGGCTTGGCGAGGTTGGCCACGGTGTAGCCCGCGGCGGCCAGCGGCTTGCGGCGGCGCAAGCGATCGGAAAGGAAGCCGGAGGCGAGGCGGCCGAAGCTGGCCACCGTCTCGGCGGCGCCCTCGATGAGTCCGAAGGCCATGGTGCCCGCGCCCAGCACGCCGACGAGAAACTGGGGCAGCAGCCAGTAGGCGGCTTCGCTGGAGGCATCGTTGAACAACGCCACCCAGCCCAGCGCCTTGACGTTGGCAGGAAGACTGAAAGCCGTCGGGTGGGGAGGTTGGGGCGGGGGGAGCGGCGCGACCCCGGGCCGAGAGCCGCTTTGGTTCACGTCGGGCACCTGGCGGACCGCAGCGTTGCAGGTTCTGCGAGGGCCGGGCCGGCGCGCGATAACCCGGATCGCCAGCCGATCGCGGCGGCCCCGGCTTACTTCTTGTCTTTGTCGTCTTCCTCGGGGGGGGCCGCCTTCTCGGCGGCGGACTGAGCTTCCTCGGCCGACTTGCGCCGGCGTTCGTCGCGGCGCGCGCGTTCCTCGGCGCGCTTCTGAAGCACCTCGGTGCCCACCAGCTCGAGCACGGCGGTATCCGCGCCGTCGCCTTTTCGCCAGCCCGTGTGCACGATCCGGGTATACCCGCCGGCGCGGCCGGCGTAGCGCTTGGCGACGTCGTCGAAGAGCTTCTGAACCGCAGCCGAAACCAGAAAATACCGGGCGGCGAGCCGGCGCGCGTGCAAGTCGCCGCGCTTACCGAGCGTGATCATGCGCTCGGTCAGAATGCGGGCCGCCTTCGCTTTGGCCACGGTGGTCTCGATGCGCTCCTCGAGGATGAGCGAAGTCACCAGGTTCCGCAGAAGCGAGCGGCGATGCTCGGTCTTGCGGCTGAGTTTACGGCCAGCATTTCGATGACGCATGGGTTCAGCCTTCCGTCTCGGCGTCCGCCGGTTCGTCGTCGGCGCTCAGGGGCTCCGGCAGCGCCGGGGGCGCAGGCTCGCCGACCGGCAGGATGGGCGTGCCCTTTTCGTCGAACCTCATCCCAAGACTCAGGCCCATGGAGGCCAGGATTTCCTTGATCTCGTTGAGCGACTTGCGGCCGAAATTCTTGGTCTTCAGCATCTCGGGCTCGGTCTTGCGCACCAACTCGCGAATGGTGGTGATATTGGCGTTCTTCAGGCAATTGTACGAGCGCACCGAAAGCTCCAGTTCCTCCACGGAGCGATCGAGGTTTTCGTTGGGGACCATGGGCACGCGCTGCACCGGCGCCGGCGCCAGGCTTTCCTCGCTCTCGGTGTCCTCTTCGAAATTGATGAAGATGGTCATGTGGTCCTTCAGCAGCTTGGCCGCCAGCCCCACCGCGTCGGGCGCCGAAACGGCGCCGTTGGTCCACACCTCGAGGGTGAGCTTGTCGTAATCCGTCATCTGGCCCAGGCGAGCCGCATCCACCGTATAGTTCACCTTGCGCACCGGCGAGTGGACCGAGTCCACCGGGATGTAGCCGATCGGAAGGTCCTCGTCGTAGTTCTTTTCGGCGGAGACGTAACCGCGGCCGAGCCTCACCCGCATCTCAACCTCGAGGTGCCCGCCCTCACTGACCGTGGCCAGGTAGACATCCTTGTCGAGGATCTCCACGTCGGGGTCTTCCTGAATCATCCGCGAGGTCACCTCGCCCGGCTGGTCAACCTTGAGATGGAGGGTCTTGGGCCCTTCCACGTTCAGCTTGAGGGGAATCTGCTTAAGGTTCAGAATAATGTCGGTGGCGTCTTCGACCACGCCGGAAATCAACGAGAACTCGTGCAGCACGCCCTCGATGCGCACGGCCGTAATGGCTGCGCCCTCGATTGAAGAGAGCAAAACCCGGCGCAGCGCGTTGCCAATCGTCGTGCCAAAGCCGCGTTCAAAAGGCTGCGCCTGAAACTTTCCGTACTTGTCCGTGAGCGTGTCCAGATCGCTCACCAACCGCTTCGGCTTCTGAAATCCCTTCCAGAGCATTCTTGGCTACCTCCTCAATCTTGTTGAAAACCTCGAGCCGCGCCTTCCCGGCCGCCCTTACTTCGAGTAGAGCTCGACGATTATCTGCTCCTGGATCGGGAAATTCACATCCTCGCGTTTCGGGAGGGACAGCACCCGGCCTTTCATCGCGGCCCGATCGAATTCGAGCCAGCCGGGCACGGAGCGGTTACCCGCCAGGTCGAGAGCGCGTTCGATGGCGGCGAGCTTGCGGCTCGATTCGCGCACTACAATCTCCTGACCTGGCATCACTTGAAATGACGGAATGCTGACCTTGCGGCCGCCCACCAGGATGTGGCCATGGCGCACCAGTTGCCGGGCCCCGGCGCGGGAGGTGGAAAGCCCCAAGCGGTAGATCACATTGTCCAAGCGCCGTTCCAGCATTTGAAGCAGGGCCTCACCGGTCACGTCCTTGCCGGCCGCCGCGCGCTCGAAGTAGCCCCGGAACTGGTTCTCCAGGATGCCATAGAGGCGGCGGACCTTCTGCTTCTCACGAAGCTGCAATCCGTAACCCACCACTTTCGGCCGCCGCGATTTGCCGTGCTGGCCGGGCGCGAAATTGCGCTTCTCGATGGCGCACTTGTCCGTCAGGCAACGCTGCCCCTTGAGAAAGAGCTTCGTCCCCTCACGCCGGCAGAGCCGGCACACCGGATCACGATATCTGGCCAAGACCAACCTCCGCTTCGAAAATCGAAATTCGCAACTCGACGGCCGCGGCCGCCGGACGATCCTACACGCGCCGCCGCTTGGGCGGGCGGCAGCCGTTATGGGGGATGGGCGTCACGTCCTTGATGAGCCGCACATCGAGCCCCGCCGTAGACAGCGCGCGCACGGCTGACTCGCGCCCCGCGCCCGGCCCCTTCACCCGCACTTCGACGGTCCGCATGCCGTGATCGCGGGCCCCGTTGGCCGCGCGCAGGGCCGCCTGCTGGGCCGCAAAGGGCGTGCCCTTGCGGGATCCTTTGAAGCCGAGCGAACCGGCGCTCGACCAGCACACCATCCGCCCGTCCGGATCGGTGATGCTGATGAGCGTGTTGTTGAACGTGGCCTGAACGTGCACCACGCCGTGAGGCACCACGCGCTTCTCCTTCTTTTTGAAGACCTTCTTTTTGCCCGCCTTGGGAGCCGCCTTGGCCATAACCCCTCACCCTGGTCTCGATTCGACCGCGTTCGCGTTGCGTTAGGTCTTCGCCGTAGCCCGCTTCTTGTTGGCCACCGTTCCCTTACGCGGACCCTTACGGGTGCGCGCGTTGGTGTGCGTCCGCTGGCCGCGCACGGGAAGATTGCGGCGGTGGCGCAAGCCGCGGTAGGAGCCGATTTCGATCAACCGGCGGATGCCGAGCGCCACCTCTTTACGGAGATCGCCTTCCACCCCGCCTTCTTCCTCGATGATCTGGCGGATGCGCGTGGCATCATCGTCGCTCAGGTCTTTCACCGGTTTGCCGGCATCGATCCCCGCCCGCGCCAAGATCGAAAGCGCCCGGGAGCGCCCGATGCCGTAAATGTAAGTGAGACCGATGCCGACGCCCTTCGTTCGCGGCAGGTCAATTCCCGCAATACGTGCCATCAATGCCTCCTCGAAATACCGCTACCCGCGAGCCCGTACGGCTGCGCACTCGCTTTATCCTTGGCGCTGTTTGTGCTTGGGGTTCTCGCAAATCACCCGGACGACACCGCGGCGCCGGATGATTTTGCACTTGGCGCAAATCTTACGAACCGATGAACGTACTTTCATAATCTTCAAACCGCCTTCCGCTCAGCGCCCCTCTCCGCCCGTGCAGGGCTGAACCCGCTCCTTCAGCGTCGTCCCGTCTGCGCCCCGGCCGGCGCGCTACTTAAAGCGATAGGTGATGCGCCCACGCGTCAAGTCGTAGGGCGAAAGCTCCACCTGCACTCGATCGCCCGGGAGGATACGGATGAAGTTCTTGCGCATTTGCCCCGAGATGTGCGCCAGGACCTGGTGCTTGTTCTCGAGTTCGACGCGAAACATCGCGTTTGGCAACGGCTCGATGACCGTGGCCATAACTTCGATCGCTTCTTCCTTTGCCATATTCTCTCGAAGTCTCAGTGTCTTGCCGCCGGGCTCAGCGCTGCCATCCACGCCGCGCCGTTGAGCTTATTCCAGGGAAGACCAAGGCGATTATTCAATTAGATGCACGCCGGGGCTGCAAGTTCCGACAGCGACGACCCTTGCGTCTCAGGATGCGGCCCGACCCCGGCAACGCTTGAGGCTCGGTAACTCCATTATAAACGAAATTCAACTTCCAAAAATGTAACATCCTGATTTTCGACAAGATCACAGGTTCGTTCATTTTTGAATGTTCAACCAAGCCCACAGCTTGCGGCCTCCTGTCACTCCTCAGAGCCGCGTTAGCACGTCCGCACCATTCGAGGTGATGGCCACCATATGCTCGAAGTGAGCGGAGCATTTGCCATCCGCCGTCACCGCCGTCCATTGGTCGTCGAGCACGCGAACCGCCGGCCCTCCCGCGTTCAGCATGGGCTCAATGGCAATCACCATGCCCACTTTGAGCAGGGGGCCGTGGCCCGCCTGGCCGTAATTGGGCACCTGCGGCTCCTCGTGCAAGGCGCGGCCGATACCGTGGCCCACAAACTCCCTCACCACGGAATAACCGTTCTTCTCGGCGTGTTCCTGCACCGCGACGGATACATCACCCACTCGGTTGCCCGCCTTCGCCTGCCCGATCCCGAGCCCCAGGCACTCGCGCGTAATGCGCAGCAGGCGCTGGAGAGGCTCCGAGATATCGCCCACCGCCACCGTGATGGCCGAGTCTCCGTAATAACCTTCCAAAATTACGCCGAGATCCAGACTCACGATATCACCCTCCCGGAGCTGCCGGCGCGCCGAGGGAATGCCGTGAATGATCTCATGGTTCACCGAGGCGCATAGGCAGCACGGGTAGCCGCGATAGCCCTTGAAGGCCGGCCGGGCCCCAAGCTCCTTGAGCCGCTTCTCGACGAAAGACTCCAGTTCGAGCGTGGTCAGGCCGGGCCGCACCCGCTGCTCCATTTCCCGGAGGACCTCGGAAACCATGCGCCCGCTGCGACGCAGCTTCTCGATCTCCGCCTTGGACCGGCACACAATCATTCGGCCGCCACCAGCTGAAAGATGTCCCGCGCCACCTCCTCCGGCGCGCGGTCTCCGTCCACTTCGAACAGAAGATCTCGCTCCCGGTAGTACTCTACCAGCGGCCGGGTAAGCTCGCAAAAGGCCGCCAGTCGCTGCCGGATCGCTTCCTCGCGATCGTCCGCCCGCCGCACGAGGGCGGCCCCGTCGAGGTCGCACACTTCATCCCGCTTCGGCGGGTCGAAGTAGATATTGTAGATGCGCCCGCAGACCGGGCACATCCGGCGGCCAGCGAGACGCTTCTGCAGAACCTCGTCGTCGACGCGGATGAAAATCACCATGGGCTTGCCCCGCCCCTGTTCGCCAAGAAGTGCGTCGAGGAACCGGGCCTGACCCACGGTCCGAGGAAAGCCGTCCAGAATGAAACCGTGCGCGCAGTCTGGCTGGGCGATCCGCTGGGCGGCGATCCCGCAAACGACCTCGTCCGACACCAACTCGCCCCGGTCCATGCGCCCCTGCGCCGCCAAGCCGAGCGGTGTCTGATTTCGCACCGCGTCCCGCAGCATGTCGCCCGTTGAGATCTGAGGAACGCCAAACTCCCCCGCCACGGCGCGGGCCTGGGTGCCCTTCCCGGCGCCCGGAGGCCCGAAGAAAATGAGCGCCTGCGCCTTCAGACTCTTCTGCACGTTCGCTCACGACGCCCGGCGCCCGCGCACCCGGCCCTTCTTCAGGAAACCTTCGTAGTGCCGCATGATGAGCTGAGACTCCACCTGCTGCACGGTGTCCATCGCCACCCCCACCACGATCAGGAGCGACGTGCCTCCGAAGTAAAAGTTCACGCCCAGGCCGTGGAGCAGCCAGCTCGGCATGTGGGTGTCGAACCAATTGCCCCCCAGCACCGTCGGCAAGTGATTCAGTCTCAGACCGGCCAGCATAATCTCCGGGATCAGCGCCACGATGGCGAGGTAGATGCCGCCCACCCAGGTGATCTTGGTAAGCACGTCGTCGAGGTGGTCCGCGGTTCGTTTGCCGGGCCGGATGCCGGGAATGAAGCCGCCCTGCTTGCGAACGTTGTCGGCCACGTCGTCCGGGTTGTAAATGATCGAGAGATAGAAGTGAGAGAAAAAGATGATCAGGAGCACATACGAGAGGGTGTAGAGCGGTTCGCCATAAGCGAACAGCGCCAGAAACGCATTGACAAACTTCGCAATCAGTCCCGTCTTCCAGAATAGGCTGATGGTCTGAGGAAAGGTCAGCAGGGAAACCGCAAAGATGATCGGCATCACCCCGCCGCTGTTGACCTTGAGGGGAAGGTGGGTGGAGACGCCGCCCACCACCCGCCGGCCCACGATGCGCTTCGCGTACTGGATGGGGATGCGTCGCTCGCCGCGCTCGACCAGGACGATGAAGGCCACAATCGCCAGCATGAAGGCGAGCAGGAGGACCATCACCGGGATGCTCCAGACCCGGGTGACAAAAACCTTGGTGTAGAGATCGCTGATCGCCCGTGGCAGACCCACGACGATACCGGCGAAGATCAGGAGCGACATGCCGTTGCCAATGCCCCGCGCCGTGATCTGTTCGCCGAGCCACATGATGAACACCGCTCCCGCCGTCAGGGTGAGCACGGTGCTGAAAATGAACAACGGCCCGGGATTGGTCACCAGCGGAATACCGGTCGCCGTCTGGTGCTCGAGGGCGAAGGAAATCCCGAAGGCCTGGAACGCCGCCAAGCCCACGGTCATCCAGCGTGTATACTCGGTGATTTTGCGCCGGCCGAGATCGCCTTCCTTTTGAAGCTTTTCGAGTTGGGGAGAGACCACGGTGAGAAGCTGAAGAATGATCGAAGCCGTGATGTACGGCATGATCCCCAGCGCAAAAACGGTCAGGCGGCGCAAGCTCCCGCCCGAAAACATGGAGAGGAGGCCGAACAGGCTTCCGCCCAGTTGATTGAAGTATTGCTCGAAAACCGTGGCGTTGATGCCGGGGGTGGGGATGAACGCACCCAACCGGTAGACGGCCAGCATCAGGAGGGTAAACGAGATCCGCTTCCTTAAGTCCGGAATCTCCGTGATGCTTTTGAGCGACTCGATCATGCCGGGATTACCTCAGCCGCGCCGCCGGCCTTCTCGATCTTCGCCAGCGCCGACTTTGAAAAAACGTGCGCCGCGATGTGCAAGGGCGTCGTGAGTTCGCCGCCGCCCAGGATCTTCAAGCCGTCCCAAAGGCGCTTGACAAGCCCTTTCGCTTTCAGTACTTCGGGCGTGATCCTGTCACCGGCCGCGAATTCCCTGAGATCACCCAGGTTCACGATGGAATACCGTTTCTTGAAGATGTTCGTGAAACCGCGTTTGGGCAGGCGGCGGTGAAGCGGCATTTGTCCGCCCTCAAACCCCGAACGGATCCGCGAGCCGGCGCGCGAGCGCTGGCCCTTTTCGCCGCGCGTAGACGTTTTGCCGTGGCCCGAGCCCATGCCCGTGCCGATGCGCTTGCGCCGATGCCGGGCGCCCTTCGGCGGCCGCAGGGATCCCACATGCGTCGTCATAGGCTAACTCCCGGTGTTCTCCGCAGGCTGGCCGGCAACTGGTTCCGGCTCCTCGGGGGTTTGCGTCACCGCTTTGCGGCTGGCGCGGCGCTTGGGCCCGGATGCGGCTTCTTCCGCCTGCGCGGTGCTTTCAGACGCTACGGTAACATCCGCCGTCGGCTCTATCGCTTCGGCCGACGCCGCTCCGGCGTCATCCACCTTCGTGGCTTGGGCGGTTTCCGGGCCGGCGCTCGCGGGAAGGATCGTATACTCGGGCCCGGCTGTCCGGGGTTTGGAGCCGGCGAGGGCGAGGACTTCAACCAGATGCGCCACCTTCGCGATCAAACCGCGCACCACCGGGGAGTCGTCGCACTCTACGACCTGGTGCAGCCGGCGGAGCCCGAGGCCCCGGATGGCCTCCCTCTGATTGCGATTAAAGGCAATACCGCTGCGTATCCATCGGACTCTGATCCGCGCCTGCGTTTTCCCGGCCATACCTCAGAGCTCCTCCACGGTCCTGCCGCGAGCCTCGGCCACGTCCTGGGCGTTGCGAAGCTGCAGCAGCGCATCCATGGTCGCCTTAACGACGTTGTGCGGGTTGGTGGTGCCGAGCGATTTCGTGAGCACGTTCTGAATCCCTACGGCTTCAACCACCGCACGCACCGCTCCGCCGGCGATCACGCCGGTGCCCTCCGCGGCAGGCTTCAGCAGCACCCGGCCCGCGCCGAAACGGCCGAGGACGGCGTGTGGAATCGAGGTCGAGGTAATATTGACCCTCACCACGGCCTTCTTGGCGGCTTCGATCCCTTTGCGAATGGCCATGGGCACTTCCCGGGCCTTGCCCGAGCCGAACCCCACATGGCCGCCGCCGTCACCCACCACCACCAGAGCGGAAAAACTCAGGTTCTTGCCGCCCTTCACAACCTTGGTGACCCGGTTGATGGAGACCACCTGATCCTTCAGTGTGAGCGCGCCCGCGTCAATCCGATTCAAACGATTCCTCCCTCAAAACCAAGGGCCTCAGAACTCGAGACCTGCTTCGCGAGCCGTGTCGGCCAGAGCCTTAACGCGACCGTGGTAAGCGTAGCCGCCCCGGTCAAACACCACTTTCGAGATTCCCGCCGCCCGGGCGCGCTTGGCGAGCGCCTGGCCCACACTCTTCGCCGCCGCCACGTTGCCGCCGTTCTTGAGGGCGGCGCGCACTTCCTTGTCGAGCGTCGAGGCCGCCGCCAACGTCCGGCCCGTGCCATCGTCGACGATCTGGGCGTAGATGTGGTTTAACGAGCGAAAGACGTTGAGGCGCGGCCGCGCCCCCTGCCCGCTCACCCTGCTGCGCAGCCGCCGGTGAACGCGCCGCCGCGCCGAATTCCTTGCAAGCTGCTTGATCATGCCCTAACCTCTCCCCACCGCTTACTGCTTGGCCGCGCCCGCTCCGGCCGCCGCCTTGCCGACCTTCTTCTTGAGACGCTCGCCGGTGTAACGGACCCCCTTGTTCTTGTAGGGATCGGGCGGCCTCAACGCGCGCAGTTCCGCCGCCACCTGACCCACCTGTTGCTTATCCGCACCCTTCACCACCATGTGGGTCTGCTTTTCGACCGCGACGTCGATCCCCTGGGGCAGGGGAAACTCAATAGGGTGCGAGTAACCCAGCGTCATCACCAGCGCCTCGCCCTTACGCTCGGCACGGTAGCCGATGCCCACGATGTCGAGATGCTTCTCAAATCCCTGGGTCACGCCCTTTACGGCGTTAGCCAGCAGACTGCGGCTCAGTCCGTGCAGGGCGGCCTGGTGGTCGGCTTCGCGGCCGAGAACCACGTGGCCGTCTTTGCGCTCGAGGCGGATTCCGGCGGGAAGCGGCACCCGCAGACTCCCCTTGGGGCCCTTCACCAACGCTGCCCCACCCTGAACTTCAACCGACGCGCCCGAAGGCACCTCGACCGGTTTGTTTCCTATCCGTGACATAAGCCATTCCTGGGTCCGGCGGCGCGGCGCTCAGGACTCCGCCCGCGCCCGACGATCGGATTAATAAACGTTGCAGATCAGTTCGCCGCCCACACCCGCCTGCCGCGCCGCTTTCCCGGTCATCACACCCCTCGGAGTGGTGAAGATCGAAACTCCAAGACCGCCCAGCACCCGCGCGATCTCCCGGTTGCCTTTGTACACTCGCCGGCCAGGCTTCGAGGCGCGTTCGATGGTCGAGATGACGCTGACCCCACCGGTGTCGTAACGCAGAACGATGCGCAGCACCTTTTTCTTGCCCTCTTCAGCAACCTTGTAGCCGCCGATGTATCCCTCGTCCTTCAGAATTCGGGCGATTTCCACTTTGAGCTTCGACGAGGGCATCTCCACCCGCGAATGCCGCGCGCGAATCCCGTTACGGATGCGCGTCAGCATGTCGGCCACAGGGTCCGTTAAGGCTGCCATAATTCAATCCCCTCACTCGTCGATGCGGCGCGTCCGACGCCATCAGGCGGCTTGACGCCGTCACGCTTCGGCTCCCGCACCGGCCGCGGCGCTCAATCGCCCGATTATTTCACCAGCTCGATTTGATGACCCCAGGGACGTCGCCCTGCAGGGCCAGTTGCCGGAAGCAGAGCCGGCAGAGATCGAACTTCCGCAGATAACCTCGCGGCCTGCCACAGCGGCCGCAGCGGTTCCGATGGCGGATTTTGAACTTCGGCTTCTTCACCAGCTTCGCCATTTGCGACGTGCGCGCCACAGCTTATCCTCCTGCCTTCGGTTCGCCCGGCCCTGCCGCCCCTCGGCGGCCCTCCTGCCGGAAGGGCATGCCGAAGTGGCGCAACAGCGCCAACGCCTCAGCGTCGCTCCCGGCATCGGTGACAATCGAGATGTTCATGCCTTTGATCTTGTCCACCTTGGAGTAGTCCACTTCCGGAAACACAAGTTGATCGCGCAGCCCGAGCGTGTAGTTGCCGCGGCCGTCGAAGGCCCGCGTGGACAGGCCGCGAAAGTCGCGCACGCGCGGCAGGGCCACGTTCATCAGCCGGTCCAGGAACTCATACATACGGTCCCCGCGCAGCGTCACCATGGCGCCGATCGGCATGTTCTTCCGCAATTTAAAATTCGCGATCGACTTTCGCGCCCGAGTGATCACGGCCTTCTGGCCGGTGATGAGACCGAGTTCCAGTCCGGCCGAGTCGAGGAGCTTGGCATTTTGGATGGCTTCGCCCAGGCCCATGTTGACCACCACTTTGCGCACCCTTGGCACGGCCATCGGGTTCGGGTAGTGGAACTCGTTCACCAAAGCGGGAACAATTTCTTTCTGGTACCGTTCTTTGAGTCGCGGCGTCATCGCTAGGGTTTCTTCCTTCGGCGGACAGTTACTTGTCGAGCACCTTTCCGCACTTCACGCAGACGCGGACCTTGCCGCCCTCCGCCTTCTGGCGGTGTTGAATCCGCGTGGGGCCGCAGTCCGGGCAGACCAGGGCCACGTTGGAGATGTGAATCGGCCCTTCCTTCTCGAGGATCCCGCCGCGAATCTGCTTGGCAGGGTTGGGCCGCGTGTGACGCTTGATAAGACCGGCGTGCTCGACGTAGACCCGCCGCCGCGCCGGCTCCACTTCCAGCACCCGGCCGGTCTTGCCCCTGTCGCGCCCCGCCATCACGCGAACCTCGTCGTTCTTGCGAATATCCAGCTTCGCGCCCATCAAAGAACCTCCGGGGCCAGGGATACAATCTTGAGAAACTTCTTCTCCCTCAACTCTCGCGCCACCGGGCCGAAGACGCGCGTCCCCACCGGCTCACCCGCGTCGTTGATGAGCACGGCGGCATTCTCGTCAAAGCGGATGTAGCTGCCGTCCCGGCGCCGCTGCTCCTTGCGCATGCGGACGATGACGGCCTTTACCACCGTGCCCTTACGCACGGCGCTGTCGGGAGCCGCCTCTTTGACGGCCGCGGTGACCACATCGCCCAGGCCTGCCTGCAGGCCCACATCGTTGCCCAGCGGCAGAATGCAGGAGAGCTTCCGGGCGCCGGAATTATCCGCCACCCGGAGCACGGTTCTCATCCCGATCATATCGCGACCTCCGGAATGGGAGCCAGTTGCTCGACGCGGCTGATCACGTCAACCACGCGCCAGCGCTTGCGCGCCGAGAGCGGGCGCGTCTGCTCGATGCGCACGGTGTCGCCCATCCGGCACTTCCCCGCTTCGTCGTGAGCGAGAAACTTCGCCGACCGCCGCACCACCCTGTGATAGAGAGGGTGCATAATCTGGCGTTCCACCGTCACCACCACCGTCTTCTGCATCTTGTTGGCGGTAACCTTGCCCACTTTTTGCTGCCGTTTCGTCTCCATGCTTAGAAACTCCCCGCCACCGTAACTTCGTTCCGCACCCGCCCCTAGCCCTGGGTTTCGCCCGCGCGCTCCGCCAAGATGGTCTTGGCCCGCGCGATATCCCGCCGCAGCCGGCGCATCTTCTCGAGCACATCCACCTGCCCGCTGGCAAGCTGGAATTTCAGGCGGAAAAGCTGCTCCCGATACTCACGTTCGTGGATGCGAACCTCGTCTTTCGCCTCCTCGCGCAACTTCTCCTTAAGTTCTTTAACCAAAACACCGCGCCGTTTGGGCCCTGCCATTGTTCTCCTCCGCGCTACAACGTCGCGCCCGGCCGGGCCACGAACTGCGTGGGCAGCGGCAGCTTGTGGCTGGCCAGACGCAGGGCGGCGCGGGCATCCACCTCGCTCACGCCCTCCATCTCGAATAGAATCCGTCCCGGCTTCACCACCGCCACCCAGAATTCGGGCGCCCCCTTTCCCTTACCCATGCGCGTCTCGGCCGGCTTCTTGGTAACGGGCTTGTCCGGAAACACCCGGATCCAAAGCTTACCCCCGCGCTTGATGAAACGCGTGATGGCCACGCGGCTGGCCTCGATTTGACGCGCCGTAATCCAACCCGTCTCGAGCACCTTAAGTCCGTAATCGCCGAAGGAGAGGTCTGAGCCCCGCCAAGCCTTGCCCCGGCGCCGGCCGCGCTGCTGTTTGCGAAACTTGATCTTGCTCGGCATCAACATAAAAGGTTCTCAGCTCCCAGTCGCCAGCTCCGAAACGTCCACCCGCGTTCCGTCAGGCGACGGCGGCCACCTCAGGCTCGGCCGCGCGCTCCTTTCGGCGCTTTTGTTCGAGAATCTCGCCGTTGTAAATCCAGCACTTCACGCCGATCACGCCGTACGTAGTGCGGGCTTCCGCCAGACCGTAGTCGATGTCTGCCCGCAGCGTGTGTAGCGGCAAACGGCCCTGCAGGTACCATTCCGTCCGCGCAATCTCAGCACCGTTGAGGCGACCGCCACACCGGACCTTAATACCCTTGCACCCGAAGCGCTGTGCCGAATCCACCGCCTTCCGCATGGCGCGGCGGAACGCCACCCGCTTCTCGAGTTGCATCGCGATGGACTCCGCCACAAGCTGGGCGTTTAACTCCGGACGGCGCACTTCCTGAATATTGATGGGCAGCACTTCCCGCCCGGTCTGCTTCTGCACCTGCTGGCGCAGGCGGTCAATCTCCGCACCCTTGCGCCCGATAATAATTCCGGGCCGGGCCGTGTAGATGGTGATTTTGAGCTTGTTGCCCGGCCGGTCTATCTCAATAGAGGCCACGCCCGCGCTCTTCAGTTCTTCCTTGAGCCGCTTCTTGATCTTGAGATCCTCATGGAGCAAGCTGGCGTAGTCCTTCTTCGCAAACCAGCGGGACTTCCACGTCTTGGTGTACCCCAGTCTCAGTCCGTAAGGATGAACTTTTTGACCCACGCCAGTCTCCTCTTCCCGCGGCTCGGAGCCTCAGGCCCTGACCCGCTCCTCAACCACCACGGTGATGTGGCTCATCCGCCGCTGGTAACGGTAGGCGCGGCCCATCGGGGCCGGGCGAATCCGCTTCACGCGGGGTCCGTCGTCCACAAAGGCCTGCGCCACCACCAAGCGGTCGACATCGACGTGTTCGGACTTCTGCTCGGCGTTCGAAATCGCCGAGCGAAGCACCTTTTCGATTTCGCGCGTAGCCCGTTTCTTGGTGAAGCGAAGAATACTCAGGGCCTCGCCCGCATCGCGGCCTCGGATCAGGTCCACCACCAGACGGACCTTTTGCGGCGACATCCGCAAGTATTTTGACGACGCTCTCGCTTCCATAACCCCACCCTGCTCCCGGAGTTCACGGCCCGGGGGATCACATCAAGATCGCGTCCGCCGCTAAGAAGCCGGCGGCGCTGCGGCCGCCCGAGGCAGCGGCGCCGCCGTAGCCGTCTTTTCCGCAGCCGCCTTCATGCCGTGCCCCTTGAACGTCCGCGTCGGCGAAAATTCTCCCAGCTTGTGACCTACCATGTTCTCGGTGACGTAGACCGGGATAAACTTCTTGCCGTTGTGCACCGCAATCGTGTGGCCGACCATCTCGGGAAAGATCGTCGAGCGCCGCGACCAGGTCCGCACCACCTTCTTCTCGAACCTGCGATTGAGGAGCTCGATTTTCTTCATCAAGTGAATGTCGACGAACGGCCCTTTTTTGAGCGAGCGGCCCAAATTTGCCTCCTAATCCTGCTGCCCTTCCTGCCCGGTGGAGCTCCTCATGCCTGGCGGCTTCACTTCTTCTCGCGGCGCTTGACGATGAAGCGGTCGGTCTGCTTGTTGTTGCGCGTCTTGTAGCCGCGGGTCGGCTTGCCCCAAGGCGTGGTGGGGTGCCGACCGCCGGACGTCCGGCCCTCTCCACCGCCCAGCGGGTGATCGACAGGATTCATGGCGACGCCGCGGACCGTGGGCCGGATCCCCATCCAGCGCCTGCGGCCGGCCTTCCCAAAGGAAAGGTTCTCGTGATCCAGGTTGCCCACCTGCCCAATGGAGGCCATGCAATCCATGTGGATTTTGCGGACCTCGCCCGAAGGCAGCCGCACCTGAGCGTAGTCGCCCTCTTTGGAGAGCAACTGCGCCGCTCCGCCCGCGCTCCGGACGAGCTGGCCACCCTTCCCCAAACGCAACTCCAGATTATGAATCTGGGTGCCGGCCGGGATATTGCGCAGCGGAAGCGCGTTGCCCACCACGATGTCCGCTTCCGGCCCTGAAACCACATGATCGCCCACCTTGAGCCCGTTCGGGTAAAGAATGTAGCGCTTCTCGCCATCAGCATAATGAAGCAGCGAAATAAATGCCGAACGGTTCGGGTCATATTCAACCGTGGCCACGCGAGCCGGGACCCCGGTCTTGTCGCGCCTATAGTCGATCACGCGGTACTGGCGCTTATGGCCTCCGCCGCGGCGCCAGATCGTGAGCTGGCCCTGGTTGTTGCGCCCCGAAATCCGCTGCTTGGGCTGCACCAACGGCTTGTAAGGCCGGTCCGTGGTGAGCTCTTCGAAGGTGAGCCCGGTTTGGAACCGCCGCGTCTCGGTGTAGGGACGATATGTCTTGATGCCCATTTCTTGCCTTCAGTCCAAGACCTGATAAGGTTGGAATGTCGAGCGCCGCCTTCGCTCCGGCCGCGCCACGCTTCTCACCAACCGATCGTCGTTCCAGGCCTAAGCGGTCTCCCCGTACTCCGGCATTTTTTGGCCGGCCTCGAGCTTAACGTAAGCCTTCTTCCAGTCCGCGCGCTGGCCCATCGTCTTGCCCCGCCGGCGCACCTTGCCGTGAAACCTCGCCGTGTGCACGGACTCCACTTTCACCTTGAAAACGCTCTCCACCGCCGTCCTGATCTCCACCTTGTTGGCGTGCGAGTTGACCCTGAAGACCAGGGTCCGCGCCCGCTCTTTCACATCCAGGCCCTTCTCGGTGATGATCGCCTTTTCGATAATCTCGTAGGGGCTCTTGATCATCGCACAGCCTCCTGGAGCCGCACCAGAGCGCCTTCGGAAATCACCAGGCCCTCGTGGCTCAGGATGTCGTAAGGATGAACCGTGTGATGGCGCATCAGGTCACAGCGCGGGATGTTGCGGGAGGAGAGCTCGAGGTTTCGATTGGCCGCGTCATTCACCAACAGCACGGACTTTCCGGCGGCCAGCTTCTTCAGCGCTTCGCTGAAGACTTTCGTCTTGGGCTCGGCCGGATTGAGCGCGTCGATCACGGTCAGCTTCCGGTCCTGGTACTTGGCGGCCAGCGCCGATCGCAGCGCGCCGCGCAGCATTTTCTTGGGGATTTCGTAGGAATAGTCGCGCGGCACCGGCCCATGAGCGATCGAGCCGTGGCGCCAGAGGGAACTGCGCAGACTGCCCACCCGCGCCCGTCCGGTCCCTTTCTGCCGCCAGGGCTTCTTGCCGCCCCCGCGCACTTCCCCGCGGCTCTTCGTCTTATGGGTTCCCCGGCGCTGGCTGGCCCGATAAGACTGCACCGCCTCCCACATCAGATTCTGATTGGGAGGCGCCGCAAAGACCTCATCGGCCAGATCCAACTCCCGCACCGTCTCGCCTTCCAGATTCCTGACTTCGACCTTTGCCATGATTGTCGCCCGTGACGGGCCGCCGCCCGCGCGCCGCCCGATTCACCGCTCTCAAACCCTTGTCCTTCGCCCTACTTCTTTTTCTTGCCCTCAGGCTGCTGTTCGCCCCGCGCTGACTTCCGATGGGGCGCCTTGGCCTTGCGTACCAGCACGTAACCGCCGGGCGGCCCCGGTACGGAGCCTTCCACCACGAGCGCGTGTTCCTCAGGCATCACTTTCACCACCCGCAGATTTCTCGTGGTCACCCGATCCACACCCATATGACCCGCGGCCAGCATCCCCTTCAAGACGCGCGACGGAAAGGCGGACGCTCCGATGGAGCCCGGAGCGCGGTGGAACATCGAGCCGTGGCTTCCGCCGCCTCCGCCGAAGTGGTGGCGCTTGTGGACGCCGGCAAAGCCTCGTCCTTTTGAAATCCCCGTCACGTCGACGTACTCGTCTACGGCGAACTGGTCCACCAGCACCTTGTCGCCCACCTTCACTTCGCCCGCCTCATTGCCGAGCCGCACTTCACGCAAGAAGCGGGTGGGATTGGCGGCCGCGCCGGTCTTTTTGAAGTGTCCGGCCATCGCACCTTTCACCCGCCTCGGCCCCGGCACCTCGACCAGTCCCAACTGCGCCGCTTCGTAACCGTCCCGGGCCGCCGTCTTGCGCTGAATCACGATGCACGGCCCCGCCTTCAACACCGTGGCCGGCACCACGTCGCCGTTGGACTCAAACACCTGCGTCATACCGAGCTTCTTGCCGAGAATAGCGCTGACCATATCAGTCCTAAGCGGCCGTCCAGCCCTCGTTACTTCGCCGCGTGTTCCTTGCCGAACGCCTTGATCTCAATGTCCACGCCGGACGGCAAATCCAGCTTGGTGAGTGCGGTGATGGTGTCCGGGGTGGGCTCGAGAATGTCCACCAACCGCTTGTGCGTCCGGATTTCGAATTGCTCGCGCGACTTCTTGTCCGTGTGCGGCGAGCGCAGCACCGTGTATTTGTTCTTGACGGTGGGCAGAGGAACCGGACCCGCCACTTCCGCGCCGTTGCGCTTGGCGGTGGAGACGATCTCCGCCGCCGCCTGGTCAAGGACGCGGTGGTCGTAAGCCTTCAGTCGAATTCGAATCTTTTCGTGTAGCATCGGCCCCCGCCTACTGAATCACTTCCGTCACCGTGCCGGCGCCCACCGTGTGGCCGCCTTCCCGGATGGCGAATCTCAACCCCTTCTCCATCGCGATCGGCGTGATCAGCTCGATCTCCAGGCTCACGTTGTCCCCCGGCATCACCATCT
>DATJAQ010000220.1:0-2775 GCA_035516075.1 Terriglobia bacterium
AGACCCCGCGCGAACTGACGCACGACGCGGTCTCCGAGCCGTAGATGATCCAATCGGGATGGTCTTTCAGGATCTGCTCGTAGTGCATCGGCTGGTAGTTGAAGCCGGGGTTATCGACCTCGTCGGCCATCTTGTTCTTGATGGCATTGACCCAGCTATTGAACGCGGAGGTGGTGGGGCGCGTCGGATCTTCTTCGTGGAAGAAGCCGGTGAGCCGGCGCGCTTCGCGCCAGCCATTGGCCTCCGGGTGATCCTGCTCGGGGATTTCGTTGCCGATACTCCACATGATGACGCTGGGGTGATTGCGGTCGCGGCGCGCCATGTCACGCGCGTCGTCTTCGGACCAATCGGCGAAGTATTTGCTGTAGCCGTTGGGGACCTTCGGGATGCGCCACATGTCGAAGGCTTCGTCCATGACCACGATGCCGAGCCGGTCGCAATATTCGAGCACCTCCGGCGCCGGCGGATTGTGGCTGGTGCGCAGGGCGTTGACGCCGGCGGCCTTCAGAATCTGCAACTGGCGCTCGATGGCGCGGCGGTTGACGGCGGCGCCGAGCGCGCCCAGGTCGTGGTGGTCGCACACGCCCTGCAGTTTCAAGTGGCGGCCGTTGAGGAGGAAGCCTTTCTCCTTGTCGAATGCGATGGTGCGGATGCCGAACGGGGTGGTGTAGTGATCGACGGGAAGATTGTTTTCGAGCACTTCGCTGACCAGGGTATAGAGGTTGGGATGGTCGACGTCCCAGCGTTTCGGGTTGTTGACGGCCACCATGGATGGAACGACGAACGGCGCCGTCCGCGGCCCTTCGGCGGGAATCGTCACCGGCACGGGGCCGCTGCGCCCCACGATGATGCCAGACGGGTCGAGCACCAGGGTTTGCAGCGAGTCCTTGACTTCGTGGCCGGACCGGTTGCGCAAGGTGGTTTTCACCATGACGGAGGCCTGCTCGTCACTGATCCTGGGCGTAGTTATATAAGTGCCCCAATGAGCGACATAGACCGGTCCCGTAACATCGAGCCAGACGTTGCGGTAGATGCCCGCGCCGGGATACCAGCGTGACGCATGATCTTCCGGCTTGAGCCGCACGGCAATGACGTTGGTCCCGCCGGCGAAATTGAGATAGGGCGTGAGATCGAAGCCGAAGCCGATGTAGCCGTAGGGCCGCCCGCCTAACTCATGCCCGTTGAGCCATACCTTCGAGTTGGACATGGCGCCATCGAACTCGATGCGGAAGTATTTTCCTTTGGCCTCGGCGGGGAGCGCGAATGACTTGCGATACCAGCCGGTGCCGAAGACGGGCAGCGCGCCGGTGTGCGGATTCAGCTTGGGATCGAACGGACCCTCGATCGCCCAATCGTGGGGCAGACGGAGGGACCGCCACGAGGAATCGTCGAAGTCCGGGTTCTCCGCGCCCTCGGCTTCACCCTTGAAGAACTTCCAACCGTCGTTGAAACTCAGCCGGCGCGCGCCATGAAGAGCAATCACGGGAGCGGCGGCGTTCGCCGCGGGCAGCAGGGCCAGGAATGCCAGGACGCCGAAAGCGGCGCTGACGTGGCGTCGGTAATGGTTCATCGAATGTCCTCGGGGGCTTGAAATCGCACCTTTTCTATCCTAGTACCGAGACAGGCCGTGCGGCGACTGCGCGGGCAAGGACGCCGAACTGGAGATCGATGCCGCGGGCCGCGCATGCGGACCAACGATCGGCGTTAGGCGCGCGATCTCAGAGGACGCTGTCGCCGATCAAGCTGAGCTGGCGCGGATCGTGGGGCGGCGCCTTGGGCACGGGCTTCTCGAGATCGTCGTGGCGCGGATTGAACTTGCGGATCAACTGATTCAGATGGAGGGACGACTCCCAGA
This sequence comes from Terriglobia bacterium, assembly GCA_035516075.1. Lineage (GTDB taxonomy): Bacteria > Acidobacteriota > Terriglobia > UBA7540 > UBA7540 > Gp13-AA77. The sequence continues at coordinate 1,856 of DATJAQ010000220.1, forward strand.
TGTCGAACAGCAAGCAGCACCGCGGGCAGGCCTGATTGGCGGGGCGCCCGTCGGTGGCGGGATTGTAGCGCTTATGGCGCCCGCAGCGGCCATCGAACTTGCGTGATCGGATCTTCAAGGGCTGAAGTTCGAACCTCTCGCGTGCCGGAATCGCGCGGCGCCGGGCGCCGCTTGCCGGCTGGATTTACACGGACATTGTAACCTGCGGCGCAGCGGGAGGCGCGGAGAGCGCCGAAGGGAATCGGGCTCTTCGAGACGGCGGGCAACAGCGAATGTTGGTGGCTTGTCATGAGCGACGAAAGGGTGACGCGGGGAATCGCCGGGCCGCAAAGCTATTCCTGGGTTGCCGGGATCCCGGCTCGTGCCGAGCGCCTGCGACCTGCGAGGCGGGCACAAAAAAAATGGTTCCAAGTGACCCGATTCCCAGCCTTGCCCACCGCCGTCATGCACGGCACTGAACACCGGGTTTGAGAGCACCGGGCGATTCGCCGTTCCGCTCCCCCAAAGCCGTTTTCTCCAGCTTCGGGATTAACGCCTCCCGGCTCGCCGCTGCCTTTCGCTTCTCTCTCAAACCGAACCGCAAGCTCGTAACGGCCTTTCGCTCGCCCGCAACGGCTGCCCCTTTCAGAGCCTCCATTCCGGGGTCAAAGTTCCCGGCCTGCTCCTTCGCCTGCTTGCCTGCCGCTTCCACAGCCCGTTCGGCTCTTCGGCTCCGCCACCGCCCGCGAACTCCCGTCCGCCACGGCTGCTTCTTCGCCTCGAACCCGTTGCCGCTTCCGCAACCGGCTCCCCGGATGGCTCCGGCTGGCCTCCACTCCCCTTCGGGACTTTTACCTCCCTCGGGATCAAAGCGTTCAGCCCGCCCGGTCACCCGGCGGTTCGCCTTCCGAACCCGCCCGATCTCCGTTCGCTCCCCGCAG
>DATJAQ010000221.1:0-3876 GCA_035516075.1 Terriglobia bacterium
TCGCGTATCCCAGTACAACACCGTCAGCAACAACGCGATCTTCGGCGGCGGCCGCTTCCTGCCCGGAGGCGAAGGCACGGGAATCTGGATGGGCAGCACCCATCACAACACCGTCGATCACAATGACATCCACGACTTCTATAACGGCGCGATTGAACTCGGGCAGACACCGAACGGAAGCACGACCTTTACTCACGACAACATGATCTCCTCGAACGCTCTCTACGATCTGGGACAGGGCGTCACGAGTGACATGGGCTGCGTTCACGCCGCCAGCAGCAACAACCAGGGCAACCAGATTGTGAACAACGTCTGCCATGACGTTACGCAGTATCAGGGCCAACACGGGTACGGCGGCCACGGTATCTACCTTGACAGCAATACCCGGAACGTCGTGGTGAAAAATAACCTGGTTTACCGCGTCTCGGACAGCGCCCTGTTTGTGAACACCCTGGCAAGCAACATCACGGTTACAAATAACATTTTCGCTTTCGCCCGCGAAGGCGCTCTGTTCCGCGGCACCGTGACTCCGGCAGGTAGTTTTTCAGCCAGTCACAATATATTCCTTTACGACCTCGGCACAATACAGAGGCTGCCCAGCCAATGGGTCTGCCAAGGCAATTGCACCGGAGAATTTGATCTCGACTGGAACCTGTTCTGGAACACGGAGAAAACTGCGCCGTTGTTCGTCACCACCGACCTAATCAGCCCCGCGCAGGTTGCGGCGGAATTCACCCTGGCGCAATGGCAGTCCGAGCTCGGCGAGGACCTGCATTCCCATAACCTCAACCCCAATTTTGTAAATCCTGTCTACCCGGCCGACAATTTCAACTTTTCGCCCAATTCCAGGGCAGCGGCAATGATCGGCTTCGTCCCGTTCCACCCCGCGTCCGCGGGGCCCACGGGCCGACTCGACATTCCGCCGGGGCCGGTGCCGGCGGCGTTCCCGCTGCAATTGCTGAATCGCGCGAAAGATTTCTGAAGACCCCTTCGACAGCGTTCCCCTCGTAGGCGCGGAAGGCCGGCTTGTCCGGCCTTCCGCGCCTAGTGGGCTGGGTGGCGACACCTACCGGCTCCGTTCTGCAGGCCTCGATATGTGGTAGGTTAACCTTGAAATAAACGAGGATTCCTGCTCTGCGGTGAAGCTCTGCAGCACCCACTAGCTCCGGGCGTGCACTGAATTGACCCCGAGTGATTTGCCGCGGGCCGCCTACTGCCGATTACGCCACAAAGTGAGTGAGCAGGTGAACCAGCGTGCGCACCGGATTGCCGGTGGGGCCCTTGGCGAGGTAGGGCTTGTCCTCGTTCGACCAGCGTGTGCCGGCAATATCGAGGTGCACCCAGGGGGTGTCGCCTGCGAACTCGCCCACAAACATCGCCGCCGTGATGGCGCCGCCGTATCGACCACCCACGTTGGCGAGGTCCGCGATGGCGCTCTTGTAGAGGTCACGATAGTCGTCGTCCACGGGCAGTTCCCACATCTTGTCGCCCACGGCGTCGGCGCTCGCGAGCACGCGCTTCACCCATTCCTTGTTCCAGCCGAAGACGCCGGTGGTAATGTTGCCAAGGGCAATCGTAACCGCGCTGGTGAGGGTGGCGGCGTCAATCAGCACGGTCGCCCCCTGCTGCTGGGCGTAAGTGAGCGAATCCGCCAGCGCCAGGCGGCCTTCGGCGTCGGTATTGAGTACCTCAATGGTCTTGCCCGACATGGAGGTGATCACGTCGCCGGGTTTGTAGGCCTTGCCGCTCGGCATGTTCTCAGTAGCCGGAATCACGGCCATCACGCGCAGGTTGGGCTTGAGCTGGGCGACGGCTCGCATCACGCCCAGCATGGTGGCGCCGCCCGCCATATCCGTCTTCATTTCGTGCATGTCGGCAGCGGGCTTGATGGAAATGCCGCCGGTATCGAAGGTCACACCCTTGCCCACGAGGCCAATCACCGGGGCGGCGGGCGCGCCCTCCGGCAGGTAGCGCAGCACGATCAGCCGCGGCTCCTCTTCGCTGCCTTGCCCGACCGCCCAAAAGGCTCCCATCTTGAGCCTCTTGATTTCGGTGGGGCCGAGAGCTCGGCAGTCGAGGCCGAACTGGGCCGCCATGTCGCGCGCCTGCAGAGCCAGCAGCGTGGGCGTCATGCGGTTGGAGGGCTCGTTGACCAGGTCGCGAGTGAAGTTTTGCGCCTCGGCGATGATGCGGCCGCGCTCCGCCGCGCCGCGCTCGTCGTCGCTCGCGGCCTCGCCGGCGCCGGCCAGCCTGAACTCGTCGATACGCTTTTCAAGGCTGCGGTCGCTGCGATAGCTGTCGGCATCATAGTCGGCGACGATGGCGCCCTCCACGAGCGCCTCAACGGCTTGGGGCCCGCGGTGCTTTCCGCCGAGCACCCAGGTGGCGCTGTGAACGCTTCGCGCGCGCAGGGCCCGCACAGCGGCTCCCGCCAGGCGGCCGAGAACCGAGTAATTGAACTTCGCTTCCTTGCCCGCGCCCATTATCAGCAGCACCTTGGCCGCAAGTCCTGCCGGCCGGTGAACCAGGGTAGTTTCGTAAAGCTTGCCGGTAAGCTCGCCCGACTGGCGAAGCTCGTCGAGCAGGGCTCGGGTGCCCTCGGGCAGCTCCTGAGCGGTCCCGCTGGCCGCCGGCGCGTCTTCGAAACCCCAAACCGCCAAGGCGGGCGTAGCCAACTCGGCGAGCGTTTCGTTGCGAAAATCGATTTTCACGGTCGTTTGTCCTCTCCCCTTAAACTCGAACCGCCGCTCTCAGCCCCGGCTCTTGCGCTGATGCTCGCGGATGTCCTGCGCCGTTTCGCGGTCAACGGTGCGTCGCCGGATGGTCTCACGCTGATCCCACACGGTCTTGCCCTTGGCCAGGGCCAATTCAACCTTAATGAGGTTTTTCTTTAAATAAAGCCGCGTGGGCACGAGGGTCAGACCGCGTTCCTGGGTGCGCCCGCGCAGTTTGTCGATTTCCACCCGGTGCAGGAGCAGGCGGCGCTCCCGGAGCGGCGAGTGGTTCAAATAGCTTCCGGGCAGATAGCCACCGATGTGCAGGTCCACCAGCCACACCTCGCCGTTGCGCACCAAGCCGTAGCTGTCTTTCAAGCTCGCCTTCCCGTCGCGGATGGACTTCACCTCCGTACCCGTCAGCTCGATGCCGGCCTCGAACTTCTCGAGCAGGTGGTAGTAATGCCCCGCCTGCCGGTTGACGGCAAAGTTCTTGGGCGATTCGCGCTCAGTTTTGGAAGTGCTCATAACTTAGGGCCTGGTAAGCCCGAAGGCAGACTTTTGATGTTAGCACAGCGCCTCGCGGCGAACCGGCCCGCGCCGCAATGCTATAATGCGATGTGAACCTTCCTTTGGAGCAATTCTTACGATGAGACTCGGAATCGACCTCGGCACCACCCGCATTGTCGCCGCCTATGTGGATCGCGGCAACTACCCGGTGGTGCTGTTTGACGCACCGGACGGAGCGTCGAGTGAATGGCTGCCCCCTCTGGTGGCCGTACGAGGCGAAGAGCGCTGCTACGGCTGGAAGGCCTGGCAGGCTCAGGAGGATCCCGAGTGGACCGTCGTGCGCTCCGTAAAGCGCCTGCTCGACGAGGCCGGTCCGGACACGCGCATCCGTTTGGGCCAGCAGGCGGTACCCATGCAGCAGCTTCTCACCGAACTCGTCGGCTCCCTGCGGGAAGATCTGCTGGGCGCGTCAAACCTGCCCGCGGCCCCCTCCGAATTGCTTGAAGTGATGCTCGGCGTTCCAGCCCACGCTCACAGCAATCAGCGCTTCCTGACCGTGGAAGCTTTTCGCAACGCGGGCTTTCACGTCATCGGGCTGCTCAATGAACCGTCGGCCGCCAGCGTCGAATTCGGCCACCGCAACCGGAAGGCG
>DATJAQ010000222.1:0-21432 GCA_035516075.1 Terriglobia bacterium
TAAAGCACATAGTGGCTTCGTTCCGCTTTTCAGGCACTTTTCTATGGTGTGGCGATCCTCTCATCTACGATTCACTTGGCGTATGGGTATCCCCTCAATATGGTGAAGGCCCGGTAAATTTGCTCGAGCAGCACCGTACAAGCCCAGTCGTGGGTAAACGTCATTCGGGAAAGCCCAAGAAGCAGGTTCGCCTCGTCCCGCACGGCGGCCGCGAAGCCCCGATCCCCGCCCACCAGAAACACCACGTCGCGCGTCCCGCGCACCGCCCGTTCACCCAGCCACTCGGCAAACTCCTCCGAAGTCAACTCGCGGCCCAAGGGGTCGAGCAATACCTTGACGCTTCCCCGCAAACCTTCCAGCCACTTGCGCTCGGTCGCAGAGAGCTTTTGGGAGCGGCCTACCCCGCCGCGGCCCACCGCCGACTGCTCCTCCAGACGGATTTCGATGAAGTGCCTGATGCGCTCCTCGTAGTCCGCCTGGAGGGCGCGCAGCCGCGCGTCCTTCGGTTTTCCCTCGCGAATGACTCGAATGCGCACGAGTTTTAATCGCCAATGCCAAGTGGCACGCGGGAGGCCTTCTTCCACAGCCGCTCCAGATCGTAGAACTCGCGCGCGCGCTCAAGGAAGATGTGCACCACGAAATCGAGATAGTCCACCAGAATCCACTCCGCCTGGGTATATCCCTCCACATGGGCTGGAGCGGCGCCCTTCTTCTTTAGCTCCTCCACGATCGCGTCGCAGATGGCCTGCGTATGCCGGGTGGAGGTTCCGGCGCAGATCACAAAGAAGTCCGTGAACGAGGAGACCTCTTGGAGGTCCAGGACGCTAAGCTGAAGCGCCTTGCGATCGAGCGCGGCCCGGACCGCTTCTTCGAGATGTCCTGTCATCCGCCTCCCCACCCCTGGCTCCGTAGAGCGCCTCCTTCACGATATATTCTTCCACAAGCGGGGGGACAAGGCCAGCCAGAGAGCGTCCGGCCGCCGCCGCGCCCCGGATGTCGCGCGAGGCGATGGGTGCGCGCACGCCGCTCAGGACGTGCACGCCGGCACCGCCCGGCAGCATCAGGGTCCGCCCGTTCTTCGCCAGTACGGTGCCCGCATAGCCGTTTCCGATGCGGGCCAGAAGCTGGCGGCTGCCGAAGCCGGGTCTCGACGCCACAATGAAGTCCGCCAGCGCCGACAGGCGGCGATAGTCCTTCCAGTTGGGCAGATCGAGGAAGCTGTCGATACCCAGGATGAAATAAAGCTGGTCGCGCGGTCCCAGCATTCCGCGGACCGCTTGCGCCGTTTCCACCGCATAATTCGGGCGCCCGTCGAGCCGCGGGGCTTCGAGCAGAGACGGGATGAAGCGCCGCTCACCGCGTACGGCCAGTGCCACCATGGCGAAGCGATGTGCGAAGGGCGACAACTCCTCGCCCGGCTTGTGCGGGGGCACGCCGGAGGGAATGAAAAGCACCCGGTCGAGCTTGAACCGGCGCGCCGCCGTCCGCACCGCGCGCAGGTGCCCGGCGTGGATAGGATCGAAGGTGCCGCCAAAGAGCGCAATATTCAAAACGGGTAACCTGTTGGTGCCAGCGCGAACGGCCGTGAGCTGCACCCGCCCGAGCGGTGACCTGATCTCCAGGTCCCTCACGCCCCGTGCGCCGGAACCGGCTCGGCCTCCTCCGCCGGACGCAGGTTGGCGGGGCGGGGAATCTGTTCGAGCTTAATCCAGATGGCGCGCTTCAGATCTTCCAAGCCCTGGCCGGTCACTCCCGAGATCTCGTAGAGTGGCTCGCCGCGCTCGCGGGCGAAGCGGCGAAGGGTTTCAAGGCGCGCGCCGTCGCCGGCGGCGTCGGCCCGCGACGCCACCAGCAGCATCGGCTTGGCGGCCACGGCCGGGCTGAAGCTTTCGAGCTCGGCCAGGATCACGCAATAGTCGTCCACCGGATCGCGGCCGGATTCCTCGGCCACGTCAATCAGATGAACCAGCAGCCGGGTTCGCTCAATGTGCTTGAGGAAGCGGATGCCCAGGCCCTTGCCCTCGTGGGCGCCCGCGATCAGGCCGGGAATATCGGCCATCACGAAGGAACGCTCCAAGTCGAGGGCCACCACGCCCAGGCAGGGCTCAAGCGTGGTGAAGGGATAGTCGGCGATGCGGGGCCGGGCGGCGCTCAGGCGCGAGATCAGGGTGGATTTGCCCACGTTGGGGAAGCCGACGAGGCCCACATCGGCCAGCAGCTTCAGCTCCAGTCGCAGGGCGCGCTCCTCGCCTGGCCGACCCGGATGCGCACGTCGCGGAGCCTGGTGGGTGGAAGTGGCAAAACGCGCGTTGCCACGGCCGCCCCGGCCGCCGCGCGCGGCAAGATAGCGCTCGCCGGGCGTGTCGAAGTCAAAGAGCTTCTCGCCGCTCGCCTCGTCGTACACCACGGTGCCCGCCGGCAAGGCCAGCACCAGATCCTCGCCGTCACGCCCATGGCGGTTGGATCCCTCGCCGTGGCGGCCGCGCTCGGCGGTGAATTCACGCTTGTAGCGGAATTGCAGCAGGGTATTGAGGTGGTGATTGCTCTCCAGGTAGACGCTGCCACCGTGGCCACCGTCGCCGCCGCTCGGCCCTCCGCGAGGCACATACTTTTCGCGCCGGAAGGCCACGCAACCATTGCCGCCGCCCCCGCCCGCCACCCGAATTGAAGCCTCGTCGATGAACATGGCAGGAGCAGTGGCTAGTGGTCAGTGGCGAGTGGTTAGAAGAAGCCTGGGGCAAGCCACTAACCCATAGCCACCGACCACCGCTCTAAAGACACAAAAGGCGGTGAAACGGGAGGTTGCCTCCGTCCACCGCCCGATTTTCAGTTCGCCGAGGGAACCAGGATGTGAACGAACCTGCCCAGGCGTCCCTTGTCTTCAAATTGGACCACGCCCGACACCTTGGCGTAGAGCGTATCGTCCTTGCCTCGGCCTACGTTGTCGCCGGGCTTGAGGGGTGTGCCGCGCTGGCGCACGAGAATCGACCCGCCTGAGACCGTCTGCCCGGCGAAGCGCTTCACGCCCAGCCGTTGCGCGTTCGAATCGCGCCCGTTGCGCGAGCTGCCTAAACCTTTTTTGTGTGCCATAGGATTAACCTCTGCGAGGCGAAAATCGAAATTCGAAACTCGGAAGCGATGCTCACCTGAAACTTCGGACTTCGACTTTCTTAGTTCGGGTTTCGAATTCCGGTTTTCGAATCAGGCGCCTACAATTTCGCGGATCAGCACCTCGCTGAAATCCTGCCGATGCCCCAGCGATCGGCGGTATTGCTTGCTGGCTTTGAACTTGAAAACGCGCACTTTGCGGCCGCGTCCGTTGCGCAGCACGGTGCCCGTCACCTTGGCGTCGGCCACCAGCGGCGAACCGAGCACCAGGGTCTGCTTCCGCACGGCGAAGACGTGATTGAACTCCACCCCGGCGCCGGGCTCCGCGGGCAGCTTTTCCACGCGCACGACATCCCCGGGCTTTACCTTGTATTCCTTACCGCCCGTACGAAAGATCGCATACATAGCTCAAATTCTCCTCTGCTCAGAAAACTACATTATAAAAGGGCGGGCGACCCAGCGTCAACGCCGGGTGGGGGTATGGGAATCGCCGGGAGGAGCGCTGCTTTCGAGTGCGACAAGGGGAAAAACGCTAGAACTGCACCGAGAAGCCGCCGCTGAAGCTGCGGTAGGCGGGGGTGAGGATAACCGGCTTTCCGTCACTGCCGGCCATGTGAACATAGCCTTCGCCGGCGAGATTGCGGAAGTCGGCCACCGCCTGGATATGAGCGCCGGGCAAAAAAGACAGAGCGGGCAGAGGTTGGCGGATCTGCACTCCGGCGTAGGGCGCCACATCCAGCTCGGCGAGCCCGTAAGGATCAACCACCGTCACACATCTTTGCGGCACCCAGGCATAAGAGGCGATTACCCGCGTCTTCGAACCCGGAATCCGGCCCGAGAGCCGAAGCGCCGCGGAGCCCGCGCGCCGGGGCTGCACGACGGAGGCGACGTCCGCCCCCTCGGCACGCTCGACGCCCGGCGCTATCGCCAAGGCGTCTCCGGTGCTGTAGATGATGCCGGCATCGACGCCTTTGCCCAGAGACTGAAAGACAGCGGCGCGGACGCCGCTGGAGGCATAGTGTCCGGCGTTCAGGTTGACTCCATTGCCGATGGCGTTCGGAAGGACGTTCCCGGATCCCGCCCATGAGCTCCAGGCTTCGGACGGGCCAAAGCCACGCAAGACAGCGTCACTGAAGCCGTCGTGATAGGCGGCTAGTTCCACCTCCGTCTTGTGCGTAAGGCGGCGGGAGTAAGCCACCTCGCCGTGGCGGGCCGTCTCGAGCTTGGGCGCGTTGTTTCGAAGGCTGACGCGCGGAAAGGCGTTGAGTTCGCTGACCTTTTGGGCGAGGGAATCACCTGCATCGGATGGAGCCAGAGTGCCATAGCGCACGTCGAGCTGGCTCGAAGGACCCACGCGGTACTCAATCTCGGCGTTGGGCTGGGCGGCGAGGGCGTCGCGCGAAGCGTTCAGGTAGTCAATCTCAAAGCCACCGACGATTTTCAGCGCACTCGTGAGTTGCCGGGTCTGGGCGTAGCTCAAGACCATGCCTCGAGCGCTCAGGAGATTCGCCGGCCCCACGGGCGCGAGAAGCTGTACGCCGTCTGAGAAATTCAGTTGGTGCATCACCAAGGTCAACTCTTGCGGGTTGCCGTCCACGGCCCGGCGCCGGAAAGACGTCGCCAAAGACGAGGCTGAGACGCCCTGCCCTGCCATCGAACTCGCCACCAGCATCTCGGTGTCGCCCGACAGCGGCCGCCAATAAGCGAGAACGCTGCCGAGGTCAACCTCGTCGCTCAGGGCGTCGCCGCCGGCCGCCCCCGGAATCATTGCCACCAGCTTCTGGCTCGAATCGAGGCCCGGCTTGGCGCCGCTTTTCGAGGAGGGCTGATAGCGCAACACGGGGCGCATCGAGGCCGCGGTACGCAGAACCCACTTCCAATCGTCGCCAGCGCGGACCACCGTCTGCGAAGGCCGACCCGGGGGCTCCGGGAGGATCTCATTAAGGATCAGGTTCAGCTCCGAAACGCGGCCGGGCCGGACCGCGACGCCGCTCCGCATGACCCCGGTGCCGGCGAGCCGCAGCGAGTACAAACCGGGCAGGAGGTCGCCGGCCGTGAAGTGGCCGTGGGCGTCGCTCAGAACGCGTTCCACACGCCGCGTGATGCCAGGTCCGGCGATGACCACCGTAACGCCCACCAGGGGGCTGCCTTGCCGGTCGCTCACCACTCCGGAGACGCGGCCGTAGGACACGTGCCCGGCGGCCGCAGCACTCGCTGCCGCGCCGGCAGCCATCAAGCCGGCAAGCGCCACGCCTGCGGCCCAGCGTTTTCGGGGAGCCGATGTTTTAGACCACGTTTGTTTCACGCCCTTTAACCTTAACACGCTCCGGGCAACCGCGAGCGGACTTATTGCACCTGGAACGTGGCCGTGGGTGATACCGATTGCTTGCTGACGTTGTCAGTAACCTTCACTTCGAGAGTGTACCTGCCCGGCGCGAGCGGTTGGAGCGAAAGCGTCTTCTCGATGGTCACTTGGGCGGTCTGGGCCTTATCCGATCTGCTGAAAACCGACTGCCCGTCTTTGGTGAGGTCGTACTGGATGTCGGCCGACGGACGGTGCGTGGTGGGATCGGGCTTCAGGTTGTACACCTGCATGTAAATCCCGAGCTTCTGATCGCGGTCAAAAATTCCGTTGACGTTGGGCCGTACCTTGGTGCCGCCGATCACGAACGGGCCAGTGCCGACCTGGGTGGTGGGCAACTGCTGGATGAGGTCGGCCAGGATAAGCGAGCTGCTGCTCAGCTTGTCCTCGGCATACTCCGGCACCACGATCCCGTAGTCGGTAGCGCCGATGTTGCCGCTGTTCTCGTCCTTCACCACCAGGCTCAGCTTGTAGCGCCCGGGCTTGAGGGGTATCGCCTTTTGATAGACCTCGCGGCGGTTGGCGTACTGCTGGAAATCGTGCTCTGACATGTCGACCACGACGCCCTGATCGAAAGAAGTGGCGACGCGGCCGCTCAGGGTCGTGAACTGCCCGTAAATATCCACGGCGGCGTGCATCACGCCGCTCTTGTTTTGGAACTCGAGGTCCTTGTCGGCGATCTGGACCGTGACCGGGGTGAGCACGGTGTCTTCCGTGACGCGGATAAAATCAGTGCGCACCTGGAACGGGACGATTTGGGACGAGATCCGATGGGAAACCGAAGCCTTGAGGTCGTCGAATTTCACGGCCGGCGGCCTGAAGATCTTCGAGAACAGATCGAGCCGGGTGAACTCGTTCATGCTCTGCGAATCTCCGCCCGGAGTCGTGCCGATGGTCATGCCGTCCGTGCGCGTAAAGCGATCGGTCTTCGAAGCCAGGCCCTCCTGTTCGAGTAAGGTGAGGCCGGCGCCCGGAACGTGCAGCAGCGCATCCTTCTCGCCCGGATCCATCGTGAGGTGAAACTCGCCGCTCATCGTCGGGTCGACAAACTCGAGGTTGATGTTCTCGCCGATCCCTTCGATGTAGCGATAGGTCCAGTCTTCGAAAGGGAAGGTGGACGTTTCACCGCCCCCCTCTTCGATGGGCCGCTGGTAAGTACCACCGCTGTCGTGATTGTCGATCTCGTCCGGAGGTCCGTACATGATGTAGATGCGCCCCCGGTCCGTCTTCCACCCCGGAATGCCCGAGGCGTAATGCTCGTTGGCGTAGGCAATGCGGCGGTAGTATTCCTCTTTGAATTCGTTTTCAGGATCGCCGGGATTGGGGTTTCGCCGCTCCCAGAAGTTCTCGATGAACGTCTCGCGCTCGTCGTCGGTGGTCAGTTTCTTGAAGGTCGCCCGCTCCTCATCGGTGATGATGTAGGGGACTTCTTCCTCGATCCACTTCTTGTACGGGGTTTCCTGCTCCTTCTGGATTGCCTTGAGACGTTTCTTCTCTTCCTTGCTCTGTTTGTCGGGACGCGCGAAGGTGGGAACCGAGGCGGCCAAGACGCCTAACAGCGTGACGACCACAGCACCTGCGAGCAGGAACCGGCCCCCGCTCCGGCGGGTAGGTGCGAACCGGGATGTCGCGTGCCCCCAATGCATGAATTGCGGCCTTACATCCATGCTATTTTTCGGCGCCGGAAAAGTCAAGGTGCACCCCACGGGAACGCGCAAGCACCGACACCCTGAGCCGACCCCTTTTTTTCCGATGCAACGGGGCTGCCGAAGGTGGCCTGCGCAACCATCGGGCAGGGACGGGCGCGACGCCCGCTGATTTTGATGCTGGCGCGAACTCAATTGGCGCTAAGATAGTAAGTTGCGCCGAGGGCCTGAGAAATCCGGGCGCGTCGCGTGGATCGGCGGCGCAAAAGGGGGACCTGTGTTTTTTCGCAGCCGGATCTGGAACTTTTCGCGGCCCCGGCGCGTACTACTAAGCGGTGTTGCGGAGGGGTGTCGTTTTCTGGAGACTCCGCACACGCCCGATCCCTAACGTAAATCGATCGCCGTCAAGGCTCGAGCGGCGCACGAAGGACGGACGATAACATGGGCAACTCAGTTTTGTTGGAAGAAGGTCAACAGGTTGATCTCGCGGAGGCCCCCCGGCGGGGAGCGCCTTCGCCTCGACGAGGAGCCGGCATGAAGCCACGAACGAAGGCCATTCTCGCGATTGTGGGTGCAGTGCTGCTGGTGACGCTCGTGGTCGGCGGCATCAGTTGGAGCAAGCGAGGCACGGTGGTGGTGCAAACGGGCAAGGTGATGCGGCAGGACCTGGCGTCCGTGGTTACGGCGTCGGGCCAGATCAAGCCCCCGGACGCCAACCTGGTAAACGTGACCTCCAACAGCTTCGGCAGGATTGTCGAGATCAAGGTGAAGGAAGGCGACACGGTGCACAAGGGCGAAGTCTTGTTGCGCACCGAAGACGTCCAGCAGAACGCCAGCGTGGATGCCCAGAAGGCCGCCATTCAGACTCAAGAATCCGACCTTGCTGCGCAGCAGGCCAACGTGGATGCCGCCAAGGCCTCCCTTAGGTTGTCGCAAGCCAATCTGGCGCAGGCCCAGGCCAAATTAAAGCAGTCCACTGACACCTTCAACCGCGGGCAGGAACTCTTGAAGCAGGGCTTGCTGGCGCAATCCGACTTCGACACTCGGCTGAGCGATTACGAGGTGGCCAAGGCCACCGTCCAATCTTCCCAGGCCTCGGTGTCTCAGGCCCAAGCCCAACTCCAGCAGGCGACTTCCAACCTCGGCATGTCGAAAGCGCGCGTGGCCCAGAACAAGGCGCAGTTGATGGGCTTTCAGAACCAGCTCGACCAAACCGTTTACGTCTCATCGATCGACGGCATTGTGACTTCGCTCCCCGTCACGGTGGGCGAAAACGTCGTGACCGGCATTCAGAATTCGGCGGGTAGCGTGCTGTTTCAAGTGGCCGATATGTCCATCATCACCGCGGAGGTGCTGGTGGACGAGACCGACATCGTCAACGTCAAGCTCGGCCAGCCGGCCCAGGTGACCATCGATGCCATTCCCAACAAAACCTTCACCGGCAAGGTCACCCAGATCGGGCAGAGCGCAGTGAGCAGCACGACCGGGCAAACCACCACCGCGAGTACAACCAGCGGATCGTCCAACCAGGAGGCCAAGGACTTTAAAGTCGTCGTTACGCTCGATAATCCTCCCCCGAACCTGCGTCCGGGCCTTTCCTGCACGGCCAAGGTGACCACCGCCACGCGCCAGAACGCCATCGCGATCCCCATTCAGGCGCTCACCATCCGCACCCGGCGCGAGCTTGAGGAGAGCGATAACACGAAGGGCAAGGCTCTGGCGGCGGCGCGTCCCCCTTCCCAGCTATCGCCCAAGGAGCAGGAGCGGTTGAAGGAGGAGATTCAGGGTGCATTCGTGCTGCGCGACGGCAAGGCCGTATTCGTTCCGGTTGAAACCGGCATTCTGGGCGAAACCAACGTGGAGGTGCTCAAGGGGCTGAAGCCGGCAGACGAGATTGTGACGGGCAGCTACCAGGTGCTGAGAACACTCAAGAGCAACACCAAGGTGCGGGTAGATAACACCGCACCAGTGACGGGCGCCACCTCGTCCTCATCGTCTTAGCCGGCCGTTTGGAGCAGCCTGACGTTTTCCGCGGTCCCGCGTCCAAGGTTCAGGAGGCGGTGCCAAGCCCTCGCTCCGGGGTGGCGCGCGTTTGAGAGGAATATGGAATCCGAACTGCTTATGTCGACCGTTCCGGAAGCTGTGGCACCGCCCGATGGGGTTCTCATCCGTGTCGAGGAGCTGTGGAAGACCTACGACATGGGCGGCGCCATCGAGGTGCACGCTCTATCCGGCGTGTCCTTTGAGATTCGGCGCGGCGAGTACGTAGCTATCATGGGGCCCTCCGGGTCAGGCAAATCCACCCTGATGAACCTGATCGGCTGCCTCGACACGCCCACCCGGGGACGCTACTGGCTGAACGGAAAGCTGGTGAGCGAGCTGACCGACGACGAACTGGCGTACATCCGCAATAAAGAGATCGGATTCGTCTTTCAGACATTCAACCTGCTCTCTCGCGCCTCGGCTTTGCACAACGTCGAACTCCCCCTGATTTACAACGGCACGCCGGCCGCCGAGAGGCTGGAGCGCGCCCAGGAGGCGCTGCGCCGCGTGGACCTGGCGGACCGCATGCACCATAAGCCGAACGAGCTTTCGGGCGGGCAGCGCCAGAGGGTGGCCGTCGCCCGCGCCCTCGTCAACAACCCATCGCTGCTCCTGGCCGACGAGCCTACCGGCAACCTCGACAGCGCCACCGGCGTGGAAATCATGAACCTCTTTGACCGTCTGCAGACCGCGGGCAACACCATCGTCTTGGTCACCCACGAGCACGACATTGCCGAGCGAGCGCGCCGCATCATACATGTCCGTGACGGCAAGGTGGCCCGCGACGAACAGGTCAGATAGCCGCCCCAGGAGCCCGTGTGGCCGCAATCGCCAACGCACATCCCCTTCTCCGGCCCTCCCGGGCCCGCGAGCGCCACGGGGCCGGATTCCGGGTGAGCGCCCGCGAGGCGTTCTGGATTGCGCTCGAGGCGCTTCGGGCCCACAAGCTCCGCTCCTTCCTCACCCTGCTGGGCGTTGTGATCGCCACCACCACCTTGATTGTGGTGATGTCGGTGATCAATGGCATGAATCTTTATATCGCCGACCATATCGCCAACCTGGGCGCCAACGTCTTTATCCTGGACCGCTTCAACTGGGCCAATACCAGCGATGAAGAATGGATCAAAGAACAGCGTCGCAACAAGCTGATCCGAATGGAGGACTACCAGTTCCTCAAGGACAGTCTGCAGGGCTACAAGGCCATCGGCGCCTCCGCCTGGCGGGGCCGCAATTCGGCTCCGGAAATCCGCTACAAGAGCCATACGCTCTACGAAGTCGGCATCACGGGCGAGACGCCCAGCATGATGGGCATGGAGCAGGAGCAGGTGGGAAGCGGCCGCTTTTTTACCGAGCCGGAGTACGAGCACAGCGCCTTCGTCTGCTTCATCGGCCAGGACCTCGTGAACGAATTCTTTCCTACTACGGACCCCCTGGACAAGGTCATCGCCATCGGGGGCCAACCCTTCCGCGTGGTGGGCGTTGCCAAGACCCTCGGCAAGACCCTGGGCCAGAGCCAGGATGACTTCGTCCAGATGCCGCTAACCACGTTTCAGAAGCTCTACGTGTCCCGGCCCGGCATCAGCGTGCAGGTCCAGGCCCAGAACGCAGATCAGATGTTGGAGCTCGAAGATGAGGTCCGCGCCCTCATGCGGGCCCGCCACCACGTCCCGTACAAGGAGTCCGACGATTTCGGCATCAACGCCTCGGCCACCATCATGGGCCTCTGGCAGCAACTCACGGGCTCGATTTTCGCCATCACCATTGCGGTGGTGGCCGTCTTTATGGTGGTCGGCGGCATCGTGATCATGAATATCATGCTGGCCAGCGTTACAGAGCGGACGCACGAGATCGGTATCCGGAAGTCACTGGGCGCGCGCCGGCGGGACATCCTGCTTCAGTTTGTGATCGAATCCGGCGTCATGGCCGGCGTGGGAGGCCTCGCGGGCGTGGCACTGGCTGTCGTCATCGCCAAGCTGGTCGACATGGTCTTCACGGCTTCGGTGCCGTTGAGCGCCGTGCTGGTGGGACTGACGCTCTCCACCGTGGTGGGCTTGTTCTTCGGAATCTATCCCGCCACCAAGGCCGCCCGGCTCGACCCCATCGAGGCGTTGAGGACAGAGGCCTGATGAGAGCGTACCGCAGGAACGTCCGCGAGAATTTGCTGCTGGCGCTCGATACGCTGCGCACCCACAAATTCCGCTCCTTCCTCACCATTCTCGGCGTCCTGATCGGCACCACCACGGTCATCGCGGTGGCCTCGGTGTTTGCCGGGCTCGAAGGGCAGGTGGCGGCCGCAGCTCAGAACTTCGGCACCTCCAACCTTTTTATCTTCAAGTTTGATCCGGGCATCCACGTGGGCCGGCTTTCGCGCGAGGAGCGTCTGCGAAAGCCCTTGACCTTTGACGATGCCATGGCGATCAGGGACGAGTGTCCCGACGTGAAGATGGTGGCGGTGGAGACTTTCATCTGGTGGGGCGATCCCCCGCCCGTCAAATACAAGGGTATGCAGATCCTGAGCTACCAGTTTAACGGCGTCACACCGGAAGACTTCCAAGCTGTTAACGACAACCTGGCGGACGGCCGGTTTTTCACGGACATTGACAACCTTCACCGCCAGAATGTGGCGGTGATCGGAAACGACGTGGTGAAGCGATTCTTCCCGAATGAGGACCCGGTGGGGAAGAACATCGTGGTCGGCAGCGAAACCTTTGAAGTGATCGGCACCACGGCGCCGCGCACCTCTTTTCCGGGCAACAACAACACGGACATGACCGTGAAGATTCCCTATCTCACATTCAAGAAGATGTACCCTTCGGAGAAAGAGAACTTCATCATCGCCACGGCGTTCGACGGGAAACTCGACCAGGCGACGGACGAAGTCGAAGGCGTGCTCCGCCGCCGCCGCCACGTCAAGCCGTCCGAGGGCGACAATTTCGGCGTCTCGTCCGCCCAGGCTCTTATCACGCAGTTCGACCAGCTCATTGGGACGGTCGTTCTGGTGACGATCGTCATTTCGTCGATCGGGCTGCTGGTGGGCGGAATCGGCGTGATGAACATCATGCTGGTGTCGGTTACGGAGCGCACCCGTGAGATCGGCGTCCGCAAGGCGATCGGCGCGCGCCGAAGCGACATCACCTGGCAATTTCTGCTCGAGGCCATGACCCTGACGGGCTCGGGTGGACTGCTCGGAATACTGCTCGGCTTCGGCCTGAGCTTCCTCATCCGCACCTTGAAGATCCTGCCCTCTTCGGTGCCCCTGTGGTCCGTGGTTTCCGGATTCGTGGTGGCGGTATCCATAGGCCTCTTCTTCGGTCTCTGGCCCGCTCTGAAGGCCTCCCGGCTCGACCCCATCGTTGCCCTTCGTTACGAATAAGCCCCGAGCCTGGCAAATCGGGAAGCTACCGCGATCCGCCCGCGGCGGCGACCTCGCCTTCGGCGGTGTGTTCAGTAGTCACTCCGATGACCGGAACATTCGCCTTCCGCGCCAGTTCGTTCAGGGCGGCGAGGTCCTTGGCGCGAATGTCGCTCCAGGCCGCGAGCTCGCGGTCAAGCTGGGCGCTCAGCATGTCAAATACCGCGTAGGATTGCTCGGTCGGCGCGCCGTCAGCGCTTTGCACGGAGCTGCCCAGTGCCGCCAATTTGTCGTCGAGCATGATGGGAAAGTTAAGCGGGTCTTCCGAGCTCTTCGACTTCCCCTGCATCAGGCGGTCCTCGACCGGCGTCATTTTCTTATCAAGAGCGTCCGCAGCAGCGATGATGTCCTTCGACTTCGGATCACCCGCCAGGCGTTTTTTTAACTCGGCGAGCTGAGTGTGAACGCCGCGCATCTGAAGGACCGCGTCGTGGTCCTCGCTCACCCGATTTCGGATTTTGAGCGCGAATTCGAACTGCTTCCGAAGGTCGGCTTCCGGCACCGAAATCCTGGGGTCAAGCTTCACCTCAAGGGGCACGGTGTAGCTCTGGCCTTCCGCGGTCAACTTCACCTGATAGGAGCCTGGCAACACGAGCGGTCCCCCGCCCCGGCCTCCCCAGTGTGCGCTGCCCGGAACTTGCGTCGCCGGCTCGTATTGCAGGTCCCACACAAACCGGTTCACGCCCTTTTGGGCCGGTGGCGCGCCGGCGCTCCGCCGGAACTCGGCGAACTCGCTGGGACCCTCGTCACCTCCTGCGTGTTTCGGCGGGTACTGGCGAATCACGCGGCCTTGGCTGTCGAGAATTTCGATCTGGACACCTTTCTTCTCCGCCGGTTTTGATCCTTGGTCGTGGCTCGAGGGATCGTTCTTCTCGGCTGGCTTCGTTTCTTCCTGCGGCGGGTTCTTCAGACTGTAGTCAATCACAGCGCCGTCCGGAGGATTCTGGCCCATCGTGCCGCGCCCGCCAAAGAAACCGCCACCCAATCCCGGCCGATAGGCAGGATCGGGCTTGAACAGGTGGACGGCCTCGTCCGCCACCTCCGGTGTCCACTGGCGCAGCGGCGAGAGGTCGTCGAGAATCCAGAAGGCTCGTCCGTGGGTGGCCACTGCGAGATCGTCGTTCTTCACGATCAGATCGTGCACGGGGCTCTCAGGCAGGTTCAACTGCAGCGACTGCCAATGCTCGCCGTCGTCGAAGGAAAACATCACGCCGGACTCGGTGCCCGCGTACAGCATTCCCTTGCGTTTCGGGTCTTCGCGCACGGCGTGCACGTATGCGTTGTCAGGGAGGCCGGCGGTTATCGGCGTCCAGGTCTTTCCGAAATCGTGCGTCTTGTAAATGTAAGGACGGTGATCGTCCAGCCGGTGCCGGTCCACGGCCAGGTAAGCCGTCCCGGCGTCGTTCGGCGACGCTTCGATGAGGCTCACCAGACTCCATTCCGGCATCTGTTTGGGCGTTACATCCGCCCAGCTTTTGCCGCCGTCGCGCGTGAGGTGAACGAGTCCGTCGTCGCTGCCGGCCCAGATGAGGTCTTTTCGCACCGGAGACTCGGCGATGGAGAACACCGTGTCGTAGTACTCGATGCTGGTGTTGTCTTTGGTCAGCGGGCCGCCGGAGGAACCCTGTTTCGACTTGTCGTTGCGCGTGAGATCCGGGCTGATCGCCGTCCAGCTCTGGCCCTGATTCGTGGTCTTGAACACCACCTGCGCGCCCGCGTAAATCACGTTCGGGTCGTGCGGCGAAATCACGATGGGAAACGTCCACTGGAAGCGGTACTTCAGGTCTGCGGCGCCCGAGCCCATCGGGTTGTCGGGCCACGGATTCACATCCTCCTCCTGCCAGGTGTGGCGGTTGTAGCGGGTGATGAGGCCGTCGTAGGAGCCGGCGAAAACAATGTCGGGATCGGGCGGATAAGGCGCAATATAGCCGCTCTCACCGCCGCCCACGGGGTACCAGTCCGCCCGGCCGATGCCGCCTTCTTCGCCCGCGCTGGCGATGCCCACCGTGGAGTTGTCCTGCTGCGCGCCGTAGAGGTAATATGGGTAACGATTATCCGCGATCACGTGATAAAACTGCGCCGTGGGCTGGTTCTCCTGGGTGGACCACGTCGCCCCGCCATCGATCGAGACCGCGGCTCCGCCGTCGTTGCCGTTGATCATGCGTTCCGGATCGCCGGGGTTGATCCACAGGCCGTGGTGGTCGCCGTGCGGCGCCCGCACCATGTTGAAAGTCTTGCCTCCGTCCGTGGAGCGGGACATGCCCGTGTTCAAGACGTACACCGTGTCCACGCTCTTCGGGTCGGCAAAGACGTGGGTGAAATACCACGCGCGTTGCGTGAAGCGATGGTCCTGGTTCACGCGGGTCCAACTGTCGCCGGCGTTGTCGGAGCGGTAAAGCCCGCCCTCCGCCGCCTCGATGAGCGCGTACACGCGGTTCGAGTCTGCGCCCGACACCGCTACACCCACGCGGCCCCAGATGCCTTTGGGCAGGCCGTGCCCTTCCAGGCGCGTCCAGGTTTCGCCGTCGTCGGTCGACTTGTAGAGGCCGCTGCCCGGCCCGCCGCTCGTCAGGCTGTACGGCGTGCGGTTCATCTCCCAGAGCGCGGCGAAGAGCACGTGCGGGTTCGAGGGATCGAAGGTGATGTCCACGGCGCCGGTCTTATCGTCCTTGTAAAGCACCTTCTTCCAGGTCTTGCCGCCGTCGCGGGACTTGTAGACGCCGCGGTCCGGGTTCGGCCCGTAGACGTGCCCGAGCGCGGCCACAAACACCTCGTTCGGATTGCGCGGATTCACGATCACGGCGGGAATCGTCTGCGTGTCTTCGAGCCCCACGTGCACCCACGTCTTGCCGCCGTCGGGCGACTTCCACACTCCGTTGCCGTAGGACACGTCGCCGCGCGGACAGCCTTCGCCGGTGCCCACGTAGATCACGTTCGGGTCCGAGTCCGATAGAGCGATGCTGCCGACGGAAACGATGGGCTGCTTGTCGGTGAGCGGCTCCCAGGTTTGGCCGTCGTCCCTGCTCTTCCACACGCCGCCACTCACGCCGCCGAAATAGAAAACGTCGGGCTGGGTGCGTACGCCCGTCACGGCCAGCACACGGCCACCGCGAAACGGGCCCACCAGCCGCCACTTCAAGCCTCCGAACGGACTCGTCTGCTCGGGCGGCTTATCGGCTGCAGGCGCGGATTTGGCGCCTCCGAGCCCTGCCAGGAACCATCCGGATACGATGACGAACGTCAGCCAACGGCCTCTCATGAATTCACCCCCAATGTTGAAGGTTCTGATTCTATTCAGACAGGGCAGGAGAGGAAAGCACTTTTTGCGGACGCCGCAGATTTTTGGTGCGGCCGCGCTCGAGCGCTGCGGCCCCCCGAGCTACCACTTTGGTACCGGCGCCGCGAGCCTCGCCTGGGTGGCCGCCTGTTCGAGGTTGGGCCGGCCTGGAGGATGCTTGTCAAAGAAAGCCCGGATCACGTCGCGCGCCACCGGCGCCGCTACCGACGACTCTTCGCCGTGCATCACCAGTGCCGCCACCACAATCTGCGGGTCACTGAAAGGCGCATACCCAACGAACCAGGCGTTGTTGCGGTAGCCTGCCTCGTGCGCGGACTGCTTTAGGCTTGCGCTCACCACCTGGGCGGTGCCCGTCTTTCCGGCGATATCGAGGCCGGCCACCCGCGCGCTGGCCCCCGTGCCGCCCTCGTTCACCACACCCCACAAGCCCTGCGTCACCGCCTGCACGGTGGCCGGACTGAGCGGGAAGTCGCGCTGGACGTCGGGCGCAGGGTCCTCGCCCAGGGCTTCGAGTTCGTCGCGGAACACGAGGTGCGGCCGGTGAAAGCGCCCTCCCGCGATGACGCCGCTGAGCGTATCCGCGAGCTGCAGGGGAGTGACTTCCACTGCGCCCTGCCCGATGGCCACCGAAATAGTTTCCCCCGCCCACCACTTGCGCTTGAAGGCGCGCTCCACCCACTCTGGTGAAGGCATGAGGCCGGAATCCTCCGAGGGCAGGTCGATGCCGGTTCGCGACCCCAGGCCCAGGTGCTTGGCAAAATACGCGAGCTTGTCGATGCCCAGCATCTTGCCCAGCGTGTAAAAATAAACGTCGCACGACTCGACGATCGCCCGGTGCAGATCGATGCTGCCGTGACCGCGGTGCTTCGACCAGATCCAGTCGTGATAGGTGTGGCCGTAGATTGTGACATAGCCCGGGCAAATCAAGGTGAAGTTCGGTTTGATGGTGCCGGTTTCGAGAGCGGCGGTGGCGGTGACGATTTTGAAGACGGAGCCGGGCGCCAGTTGGGCCTGGATGGCCTTGTTCAGCAGCGGCTTTTCGGGGTCGGAGGTGAGGCGCGCCCACTCCTGAGGGTCGATGTGCCGGGCGAAGTCGTTGGGATCGAAGGTGGGATGGCTCACCATGGCCAACACTTCGCCCGTGCGCGGATCGAGCGCCACCACGGCTCCGTTGCGGTCGCCGAGCGCCATCTCAGCGGCCATCTGCAGATCGAGATCGACGGTGAGCCGCAGATCGTTCCCGGGATGCGCGTCGAGCGTGGTCATCGAGCCCACTTCCTGCCCGCGGCTGTTCACCACCACCCGGCGCATGCCGTCGCGGCCCGCCAGAACCTTGTCGTACTCGCGCTCGATGCCGGTCCTGCCCGCCACATCGCCCGGCCGGTAATGCGAATGCGGCTGCGCGATCATATCTTCCGGCACCTCGCCCACGTAGCCGATCATCGAGGCCGCCACCGTGTGCTTCAGGTAGAAGCGCTGCTCGGTCTGGATCACGTCGAGCTCGGGATACTCCAGCCGGTGAGACTCGACGAAGGCGATGTCGTCGAGCGAAGCCGAGGGCTTCAGCAGGACGGGCTGGTAGCGCGGCAGGTGCGTCGTATGTTGAACAAGCGTAAGCACTTCCGCCGGGTCCAGGCCCAGGCCGCGCGCCAGGGCCGTGAGACGATCCGGCGTGAGCGCCCCGGCGTCTTCGCGCCCCAGCAGGATGCTGAACGCCGGCGTATTGTCCACCAGCACGCGCCCCTGGCGGTCCAGGATGCGCCCGCGCGGCGCGATCACCGGCAGGTTGCGGATGCGGTTGCGGTCCGCCTCCTCAACGTACTTCTGGTGCTGGCTCACCTGCAGCCGCCAGTAGCCCGCCAGCAGCGCGAAAAAGACCGCACAGACGGTATATTGGAAGGCGGAAATCTTCCAGGGGGGCAGCCGGTGTTCGTCCGGAAATCGGGCAGGCATCTTAAGGTCAACCGTGGAGCCGGTTTTGCGGGATCCTCGAGGCGAGCGACGCCGCCCGCCGCAACGCACGTGGCGGTGTTCCGAACCGGCCCCGCTCCAAGCTCGACCCTAACACAGGGCCGGGGCACGTTACAAGCAACCATCATAGCGCCCGGAGTTCGGGTAAGATGGCCAGTTGCCGCCGAACCCCGGCGCCGAGGGAGTGAAATTGAGCGGGCGGATTTGGCTTCTCGTGTGTGCAGCCGTCGCCGGTGCGTCGCTCAGCGGCGCGCTTCGAGGGTTCCGCCATGCTTCGCCGCCTTCGGGCGCCTCCAGGCTGCAGGCCGCGGCATCGGGCGTCGCTCTCCGAAGTGGGACTATGCCTGAGAGCCGTGATTCCAGCCCGGGCGGCGCCGCCTACAGCAGCGATCTCCAGGTGAGCGCGCGGTTTTGCAGCAGCGGCTTCACCCCCGACGGCAACCTCTCGAAACCCGCCTGGCAGCAAGCCGAATGGATCGAGTTCGCCCACGATATGCGGGGCAGCCGTTCTTACCCGGGCGCCAGCACCCGCGTGGCCGCGCTCTGGAGCCGGGATTCCGTTTACTTCGCCTTCTCCTGCCGCTACACCACCTTGAACACTTACCAAGGCGAAGACGCCTCGAAAGAGCGCTGGGAGCTGTGGAACCGCGACGTCGCCGAGGTGTTCCTGAACCCCCAGCCCGAGCGCGTGAATCATTATTTTGAGTTTGAAGTGGCGCCCAACAATCAGTGGATCGACCTCGAAATCGACAAAGACAAAACCCCGTTCAACGACCCCGCCTGGAACTCCGGCTTCGCCCACGCCACGCATATCGACGCCGCCGGGCACGTGTGGACGTGCGAAATGCGCATTCCCGTCGCCGCCCTCGGGGTGGCCGCCATGCCGCCCGGCCACGACTGGCGCCTCAATTTCTTCCGGGCCGACGGCCCCGGCAACGACGCCGAGCGGCGCTTCCTTGCCTGGAGCACCATCCCCGATGGCACCACGTTTCACGTGCCCACCCGCTTCGGGCGGTTGGTATTCGTGAAGTGACGGCCCGGGTGGCCGCACTCCGCGCCAGGTAACTTCTACCTCCCAGGCGCCATTTCGGCCGGCCCGGGCCGGCCGCGTTTCTTTCACTCAACTTCCTCAATCTAAGACACTTGAAGTCGCCGCACGGGCTTTGGTGCGCGGCGTGCACGACGTAAACGGGGAAGTGACGGTTCAGTTTCGGAGGTGCCTACTCATGCTTCAGTCGAGTCCGGCCCATCAAATCGGCACCGAAGTCCAGGACCCGGAAAGCGCCGACGGCGTCTACCTGAACGACCTTGAAGACGGCGCGGTGATTGAGCTGGAAACGAAGAATCACCGCTACACGATTGTGAAGAACGCCGCCACCCAGGCGCGCATTTCAGGCCATCCGCGGCTGTGTCCGGAGCCCGTCACCGTGGAAATCGGCGGCTCGGCGGGGGCAGGCAGCGAACTGAGGCCCGGGTTCATCGGGCGCGGACTGCACCTGATCTTCGAGCACCCCACCTATCACACCGTCACCACTTCCCGCATCCTCGACATTCACAAAATCGGTTAAAGCGCAGGCCACGCCTTCGCCGGCCTCCCACCACCCGGGTTTCTGCGCGCCAACAGGGCAGTTCCGGACCGCCCAAGGTGCGAGAAAGGCCGAATCGTTTTGAGGGACCTCCGAAGCGCTTTTGGCAACGGGCCAAAATCAAAAAAAGTGTAGCGTTTTTGGACAATTGCGTTCAAATGGCCGCAAAAATTGGCAATTTCGCCTCGCACTTTGCGTTCAAATGAGCGCAAAACGCCCTGAATTTATAGGGCGTTTTGCTTTCAAATAGCCGCATTTTTTCGGGCGCAGCCATCGGCCGGGCGCGGGCGTGCCGCCTGGCTGCACGGGCCGGACGCCGCCAAAATCCGGCTGTCCTGAGCGCTTCATTGCGTTCAAATAGCCGCATGCCTGGCGGGAAAATCAGGCGGTTTTTGGGGCCGGATTGCGTTCAAATAGCGGCGTTTTTCAGCCGGCGCGGCACCGCCCTGCCGCACGCGGCGCGCTCCCTGGAGGCGGCCGGGCGGCGGCGTTTCCAGAATTGAACTTGATTTCAAACACCGTCATTCCGCCCGGCGGACTTCAGGCGGCGTGCAACAGGCATCTATAGGCTACGTTCAACGGGCAGTCCAAGGCGGATTGACGATTGCCGATTGAAGATTGACGATTGCCGGCTGCCGGTTGAGCATTCAGATGGGGCGGTTGAACCGGCCCCGTCAGGGCCGCAGGCATCGTCTGCGGCTAACGCTGTCGCCACGCCGGCAACTCAAAGTGCACCCTCGACGCCGCCCAGCCCCGCGCAGCCATGATGGTGTCGAGCGAAGCCGTGCGCCAGCCCTGGCGCCGCAGCATGCGCCACACCACCGACGCCGACACGGGGTGCCCCGCCCTCCGCTCGTAGGCTTCCTGGATCTTTGGAAACCCGACCGTGCAGCCCGGCAGGGCCGCGGTGATCACCTCTTCCAGCATCTCGCGCTCCTCGGGCTCGGTGAGATTCCGGTGGTGGGCGCCACCCCGGCCCGGCCGCTCGAACATGGCCTTGCCCTCGTTCGCGTAGAGGGCTTGCACCCTGCGAACCCCGGACGTGCTGAGGCCCAGCACCTTCGCGATCTGGGCGGGCTTCAGGTGGGCGACCTCCCTCAGCAGCAGGCACAGCACCCGCCGATGCTGTTCCTTGGTCTGGGTGCGCTTCTGTTCCGCCAGCAGCTCCGCCGAACAGTTGGCGGGCCATTGCGCTCGAATTCGTGGCATAGAGTCTCCTCCGGCGGCGCCCGATCCCCATCGACGGGCGTCGGCAGCGCGTCCGCGGGGATCGGTCTTGGGCCGCTTTAGTTACTCTACCATTATAAAGCTATTGTCAATAGAGCGCTCCGATCCGCGGCGGCGGGACTCAGGAAGGAAGAAGGAGCCGCAGAATTTGACCAGCAAAACTGCAGGCCACTTGCTAGGATTTCAAGGGTAATAATCGAATTCGGTTTTGTGCGATGTCCACCGTGACGACGGCGCCTGCTTCGAGTTGTTCCCGCGGGTGGCGACGACATCGGCTGCTATGTCGTTGCTACCGCGCCGACGCAAGCTAAGCCGGGCCTGGGGCGCAGCAGCACGGCCACGCGCGCGCGATTGAAAATTGAAAATTTGAGATTCAAGCTTGAACGGCACGGCGCTGCGATTGCAGATTCCAGATTGAAAGGCGCTGCGGCCTGAGTACCGAGCCGACGAGGAGGAAATCGGGCGGGATTGCGCGCCCGGCCGCTAGACCCGTTCGATCGTCACCTGGCGCCCGACCATGGCCGCCGGCCGCTGCAAGCTTGAGAGGGTGATGTCGTTTTTCGGATCGAGGAGGCGGTCAACCTGTGTCCGGCTGGTCTTGAGCAGCGCCGCCATCCGCGCCTTGGAGACTTTTTTCTTCTTCATGGCCTGCGCGAGCGGCCGCGCCCGGCAAGTTGAAAGTATTACTTTCTGCTGATATAGTAATACCGAAGCGCCGGGAGAGTGGTATGAAAACCTCACAATTGACGGTGAAAGGGCAGGTGACCTTGCCCAAAGAA
>DATJAQ010000223.1:0-5414 GCA_035516075.1 Terriglobia bacterium
CTCCACGTTCTCGCGGCAGCCCGGCGATTCCATCGCGACGGTTGACCATCAGGGCCAGCTTAACCTGATCGAGGCGGCGAAAGCGGCGGGGGTTCGGCAATTCGTTTTTCTCTCATTCCCTTCGGCGCCTGAGGATTTCGCGCTTCAGCGGGCGAAGCGGGCGGTGGAGGAGCGGCTCAGGACGAGCGGTCTCGCCTACACGGTGCTTCAGCCAACGTTCTTCACGGAAATCTGGCTAAGTCCCGCGGTGGGATTTGATTTCGCCAATGCACGGGCACGGATCTACGGGCCGGGAAGCCAAAAGACGAGTTGGATCTCATACCTTGACGTTGCCGCTTTCGCCGCGGCGTCGGTGGAAAATCCGGCCGCTCAGAACGCCGTGGTCAAGCTGGGGGGCCCGGAGGCACTCAGCCCCTTGGAGGTGGTGAAAATCTTCGAAGAAGTGGGAGGACGGCAGTTCGCCGTGGAGCACGTTCCCGAGGAGGCGCTGCGTCGACAGAAAGCGAGCGCGACCGACGCCCTCGAAGAGGCCTTTGCCGCCTTGATGCTCTACTACGCCCGCGGTGACGCGATCGACATGAAAGAGGCGAATCGAATCTTCCCCTCCCTGGCCGGGCGGCAGGCCAGCGTCAAAGAGTACGCAAAGCGCGCGCTCGGCCATTCTCCCGAAACCGAGGCGGCACGTGCCTGAGCGGAGCTCGTAGCGCAGACCTGCTTCCCAAGGTCTGCGGCTGTTCAGATCCTAGCATTCGCTTCGGCCGGTAGGCGCGCCCGATCAATGCGCAGCCCGCGGCGGCGCTCCTCTCCGAGCAGGCTCACCAGAGCAGCTTCAGGCCGAACTGCACCTGCCGCGCTGTGGTGGAGGTGCTCGTGATGGCGCCTCCTGTCCCGGAGATTCCGGTGGGATTTGCGGTGGTGGGCGGGGTGAAAACAATGAGGTTCGGGGTGTTGAAATTGGCGCGATTCAGGAGGTTGAAGATCTCGGCGCGGAACTGAAGGCGCAGCCCTTCACGAAGGGAGGTGTCCTTCAGCAACGAAAAGTCCCAAGTCGCGAGACCCGGGCCGGCCAGCGTATCTCTTCCGAGATTGCCGTAGAATCCCCCCGTCGAAGGCGGCGCAATAAACGCGTTGGGATTGAACCATTGGCCCGGTTTGCCAAGAATGACGGGCCCGGTGAAATCGGGATTCAGAAACGGCCGCACCGGGTTCCGGGTGTCGCCGTTGTTCGACGGGTTGTAGCTGAGTTGCGGCGTGAACGGGAATCCGGCTTGCAGGGTAACGATGCTGTTCACCTGCCAGCCGCTCACCGCGCCGTTCGCCCAGCGTCCCAACCCGCTGGCGAGCGCTTTGCCCCTGCCGAAGGGCAACTCGTAAAGCGCGCTGACCACGCCGAGGTTGCGCACGTCGTAGGTGGCCGGCCCCCAGTCCGCGCGCAGATTGAGAGGGTTCGACGCCAGCCCCGGCGCGTTCCCCGCGGTCGTCTGATTCAAGGAATCCCCGTCGTCGAGCGCCTTCGACCAGGTGTAAACCGCCCGTACCGAAAGCCCGCGGCTCAAACGGCGATTCAAATCCACCTGCAGGGCGTTGTAGGAGCTGACGCCGAGCGAAAACCAGGTCCACGTGTTCGCAAGCGCCGCGTTCGCCTTCGGCGCGCCGGCAGGAATAAAAAAGCTGCCGGCGGGTACGGGTGCTCCCGCCCAGGGCGACCCGGCAGGGAAACCCGTCGCAAGCGTAACCGGAGGATTGGCGGTGGGGTCCGCGGCCGGGTAAACGGCCGGGCACAGCGTTGCCGGACAGATCGTCGG
Source organism: Terriglobia bacterium (assembly GCA_035516075.1). Taxonomy (GTDB): domain Bacteria; phylum Acidobacteriota; class Terriglobia; order UBA7540; family UBA7540; genus Gp13-AA77. The sequence goes on from DATJAQ010000223.1 coordinate 1,806, forward strand.
GAACGGCTCGTTGGCGTCGATGCCGAGCAGTTCGTGGTAGCCGTGTGAGCCCACGTAGCCGACGGACAATGCGGTATTGGGCGTAAGCTGCCGCTCAACCCGAAGCGACCATGAGACGAGGGTGGGCGTCTCCAGGTCGGGCTGAACTCCGCCGGGTACGAGCTTCGCTTTTCCGGAAACAGGGGCGGAAGGGTCGAGGGGAAGGTCTGCCACCGCCAACGAGGCAATGCTGTAGGTTGGGTTATACGGCGCGTTCTGGTCCGCCCGGTAACCGAGGGCGTCCTGCAAATCGTTGTACATCCCAAAACCGGTGCGAATCACCGTGTGCGTGCCGAAGGGACTCCAGGCCAACCCGAGGCGCGGTTGGGGAAGAAGCCTGGCGTTGTTCAAGGTAAAGAGCGAGGGTCCAACCTGGGGCTCTGTGGAGATGACTCCGCCGGCGAACGTGTAATGGGCGGCGCGCCCGTGAGCCTCATTCCAGCCCGTGGTGAATTCGTCGCGGAGGCCCAGGGAGAGAGTGAGCTTGGGCGTGAGCCGAATCACGTCGCCGACGTGCCAGGCCCCGAAAAGAGACCGCCAGTTCATCTCGGTCGGCGCAGGGTCGAACAGGAACGACGAGGTCGTCCCCTGCAGGAACGTCTGCAGGCTGGAAAACGTCGCCTGCCCGTACTGGCTGAGCGCGAGGGTTTCGTTCGACTGAAATCGCTGGAACCACACCCCGAAACTGAGTTGGTGCCGGCCTCGCGTCCACGTGAGGCGGTCTTCGTAGGTAAACAGATTCCGACCCATCGTCAGGTTGCTTCCATTGTTGCTGCCAGCCAGGCCGATCTGGGCCTGCGGGTTTGAGGCGGCGCTTCCGCCCACCACCACGGCGCCGACCGGCCGTCCCACCAGAAACCCCGGCACCGTCGCCGCGGGAGTACCGGGCGTCGGCTCTCCGGTGAAGAAGTAGCCGGCGCGGGAGAATCCGAACCGGGCCGTGTTGAGCAGGGTGGATGAGAACAGGTGCGTCGCCTCGAGGCTCAGCACCTGTTCGCGCAGATTCAGGATATCGGTGCTGAAGGGATTGGCAGGCGTGGCGGTGACATCTCCCCCGTCGTCGATCGTGTAGACCATGGCGAGGGAATCGCGCGGAGAGAATTTGTGATCCAGGCGGAGAGTCCCAAAGTCCTCCCGCACCGTCTGGAGCGGACTGCTGAAGACTTGGGCGATCCCGTTGAAGTCGGGAGCGCCGGCAGGTGGAGTTGGCCACAGGTCGAGCAGCGGTTGAACGCCGGGCGCGGCTGCGGCTCGCGAGGCTGCGTCCGGCACGAACGCCGCCGACGTCTGGTGCAGGGTCTGTCGGTATCCCTCGTAATTCGCAAAAACGAAGGTCTTCCGTTGCTGGATCGGTCCCCCGGCCGAGGCCCCAAACTGGTTGCGCTGAAAGGGTGGAGCGGAACCTTGATCGAAGAAATTCGCGGCGTCGAGGGCGTTGTTGCGCAGGAATTCGAATGCGGACCCGTGCCACCGATTGCTGCCCGACTGGGTGACAATGATCACCTGGCCGCCCGGCCGCTTGCCGTACTCGGCGCCGTAGGAGCCGCGCAAGACGCTGAATTCCCGCACCGCGTCCACGCCGAGCAACTGCTGGCTGGGGCCTCCCGGTTGCATGTTGTTTTCGGCCGCGCCGGTGAATTCGACTCCATTCAGCAGGAACAGGTTCTGCTGGGGCCGGTTGCCCGACACGGCGAAATTATTTCCGGTGGTTGAGTTGGAGATGCCGATCCCACCGGTCTTCTCCGCCGTGAAATTAACGATGCCGGGGTTCAGGGGCAGCAGCAAATCGTAGCTCCGCCCGTTCAGCGGCAGAGTCTTCACCTGCCGTTCGCCCACCAGGCCGGAGATATCCGCCGTGGTCACGCTCACCAGGGGCGCGTCTGAGTTCACCGTAATCTGCTGGCTGACGGGTCCGACGCGCAGACTTACATTCACGCTGGCATCTTGCCCGACGACCAGGCGAATGCCGGTCCGGATTTGTTCGGCAAACCCCTGCTTCGTCACTCGGACTTCGTATTCCCCGACCGAAAGCGAGACCACCTGGTATTGGCCCGCCTCGTTCGTTGTCGCCGTGCGGACGCCGCCAGTTTCCAGGTTCTTCGCCATCACCGCGGCGCCCGAAACGGTGGCGCCGGATTGATCCGTGACCGTTCCCGAAAGCGTCGCCGAAACCTGCGCGAACGATGCCGGGGCGAGCAACAGAAGAATCGCGAGGAGCGGCATAGCCAGGCCGCCCCAGTTGCGCGCTTGAATACGACGCCTAACGTCAGGCTGGGCCGGTCCGGGCCCGTTGATGGGCGCCATCGAGCAGGACTGCATCGAGGAATCTCCTGGTGTCGGCGGCATTGAAGCCATCAGAACTCCTCGCGGAGCCGAACGCGCGTCCAACCGAGCACGATCACGCTGCGCCGCGCGCGTCGCGCAGAGGCAGCGCTGCCCGCGGACAGCACCGCAGCGATGTAACGAAACAATACGAAAACGGACGCAACTATAGGCGATTACATCCCTTTGGTCAATCGCATTTTGTATGATTGGCTTGAATGGCCCTGCTCGAGTGGAGGGCCGCGGAAGACGCTTCCCGAGGATTCGCCGGCTGGCGCAACTCGAAGGGCGCCGGGGTTGTCAGCCGCATTTCAGGCACACCCAGCGTTCGGTTGGAGCGAAGCGGGTTTGCGCTACGGGCGCCCGCGGATGGCGCGGCCAAGCCTGCGCGCGAAGCGGCGTCAGGAGGGTCCAGATCCTTCGGTCACGAGGCGGTTGTTGATGTGTCTCCGCGCGGTCTGGCTACGGTTTTACAAGAATCGTAGCCATCATGCCGCCGTCCTCGTGATCGAGAATATGGCAATGGTAGACATATTTACCGGCGATCTGAAAACCCATTTTCAGGGTAACATTCGGATAAGGGCCACTGCCCGTCCAGGGTGGAACCGTCACCGTGTCAACCAGGTCGGGATTCGCTACGGTCTGTCCGTTAATCTTCGTTACCAGGAAATGGAGTTGATGAATGTGAAAGGCGTGAGGCTCGCCGGTCCTATTGGAGACCGTCCAGTTTTCCACCGCCCCCAGCGTTGTCGTGATGGCAGGCGGATTGTTTGCGTCGAAGAGCTTGGGTTGCTGTCCGTCTACGGTGATATAGAACTCCGCTGGGCCGTTGGTTCCGACATTCAACTCAGAAAAGTACAGCGATCGAGAGGCGGTCGGTGTGGCGGAGGCCAATCCGGCGAAGCGCGATAATCTGGCCGGCGGAGGCGCCGGGTGGGCCGAATGAGCCTGGGCGGGTTTAGCAGTTCCAGCAGCGACCACAATGCTGGCCAGGTTCGCCGCAGGCATCGGATCTCCAATCGGACCGGTATCAAAGCCCTGGGTGAGAAAGAACGAAGATGTATCGGCGGCCAACCCCGGAACGATGAATTCAGCCCGGCCGGCCGGCGGTATGTTGATGGTGGTCATGGTGACGGGCGGAGTCACTGGGATGCCGTCGAGCGCGATCAACAGCAGTTCCTGCGGACCCGGAGAAACAACCTGCAGGGCAACAAAACCATTGGTGGACGCGTTGATCACACGCCAGAA
>DATJAQ010000224.1:0-9984 GCA_035516075.1 Terriglobia bacterium
GACAATCCGGGCACCAAGGCGAATATCGCCCGCCTGCTGACGCACGGCCACCTGGCCGGCACCGGAAAGCTGGTGATCCTGCCGGTGGACCAGGGCTTCGAGCACGGACCGGCGCGCAGCTTCGCCGTGAACCCGCCCGCCTACGATCCCAACTACCATTACGAGCTGGCCCTCGAGGCCGGCTGCAACGCTTACGCGGCGCCGCTCGGATTTATCGAGGCCGCGGCCGCCCGCCACGCCGGCGAAATTCCGCTCATCCTCAAAGTCAACGACCACGACGTGCTGCACGACGAGAAAGACCCGCTCTCGGCGCAGACGGCCGGTGTGCGCGACGCGCTGCGCCTGGGCTGCGTGGCCATCGGCTACACCATTTATCCGGGATCGGCGCACGCCCAGGAGATGTACCAGCAGTTGCGCGCCCTGGCGGAAGAGGCGAAGAGCCACGGTCTGGCCGTGGTGGTGTGGTCCTACCCGCGCGGCACGAGCATGTCGAAGGACGGCGAGACGGCGATCGACGTGGTGGCTTACGCGGCTCACATCGCCGCCCAGCTCGGCGCCCACGTCATCAAGGTGAAGCTGCCCACCGATCACATCGAACAGCCGGAGGCGGCCAAGGCGTACGCCAAGGCTGCCGTGCCCATCGGGACGCTGGCCGAACGCGTGCGACACGTGGTGCAGAGCTCGTTTGACGGGCGGCGCATCGTGATCTTCTCCGGCGGCGCCAAAAAAGACGACGACGAGGCTGTGTTCGACGAAGCGCGGGCCATCCGCGACGGCGGCGGATTCGGCTCCATCATCGGCCGCAATTCGTTCCAGCGGCCGCGCCAGCACGCCGTCGCGTTTCTTCAAAAGATTATGGGAATTTACGCGGGCGACGTTGCTTGATTGACGAATTGGGAGATTGAGTAATTGGGAGATCGAGCCACTGAATCATTGACTCAATGAATCAATTCCGCAATAAGTTGCCGCCGCAATCGCTCAATCACCCAATCGCTCAATCTCCCAATCACTCAATCACCCCATGGCCTCACGAGACGTCGGGCAGGTTCTCGCCGCCGCGCGGCGAGTAGCGCGTGAGCATATCGTCGAGCGATTTGGCTGCGACGGGAGGGTTTTCAGTGCCACGGATGAGCACGTCCGCCGCCGTCACCGCGTGCCCGTAGAGCCGCTCGTTCCCGTCCGAGTCCTGCCGCAGCACCGACCCCGCCAGCGAAATTCCGGCGAACAGGCCGCGCGACCGGGAGTAGGTGAGGATCTCGGCGTGCAGTTGGATGTCGGTTGAGGCTTCGGCCTTCCGTCCCACCGGCCCGGCCGCCGCCGAAACGTCCGCGCCCAGCTTGACGCCGCTTTGCAGCAGCTTCCGGACGCCGCCCGCGTTCATGACGATGAAGACCACGTCCGTGGACTGGCCCCCGATCTGCAGCCCGTAGCTTCCCCCGTAAATCGTAAACATGGAGGGCGCGCCCCACTTCCCGGTGCCGTGGCTCCGGCACACCAGCGCGCCGCGCCCGAATGAGCCGCCCACGATAAAGGCCCCCTTCTTGTCCCCGGGCACGATGCCGACGCATACGGCGCGATCGAGGAGGTCGATGGGGATGCCGTTGTCGGGCGTCTGCATGATTTCGTTGATCACGTAAGTGGCTTCGGTCAGGCGCTGGGCTTCCTTGCTCTTGGCCGCGCCGGCCAGCGCCCAGGGCGCCGCCGTGCAGAGTGCGAGAGCGATTGCCAGCAATCTGTTCATCATTGGCACCTCGTATGAAGTTGTTCGGGGATGCGACCGCGCCAGGAGCCCGGCAAAGTCTCCCGCGTTGCGTCCTGTGTTCCTCCCCGTCTATTCCGGCTTCTCTTTCGCCTTGCGCCGGCTCGAAGGCTTGCTCGGTCCGCCTCTCCTGGTGCGGCGCGGCCGGGGCTTTCGGGCGCCCTCGCCGGGCGCCTCTGAGGCGGAGGCATCTGCAACCGCCGCGGCCGCCTCATGTTGAGATGCAGTTTCGGCAGTCGGCGGCTCGCCGGCTGGGTCCGGGGGAGCTTCGACCAGCGGGACCGCCACCGTCTCGGCCGCCGCCCAGAAATCGGTGCTGGCCGCGGCTTCCGCCTGAACGGGCGCTCCCTCCGCGACCTTTTCGGAGAGCGGTTCGCCCGGCGCGGCTGTCAGCGCCTCAGCGCTCTCGCCGCCTGCCGCCGCGTCAGGCGGGCGATAGAACATTCTCAGCACGCCGTTGCGGTCGCGCTGAAGCGAAAGCCAGCCTTCGCGCTGGGCGCGATGCAGCAGATCGGTGAGGCTCTGGAAGCCCGCCCGCCGCTCGTCGAAGTCCTTATCCACGGCTCGCAAGCCATGGCGGATGTGCCGCAAGTAGAGGGGCCGGTTGGGGGATTTTTCGGTCTCGGACTCGATGGCCCGCCGCAGGGTGGCCAGCGCCTCGCGGCCCGCCGCCGCCGTTTCGGCGTCGTCGGCCGGCTCCGCCGCCGGCCGGGCGGCTTCCGCCGCGGCCTCTTCCGGCGCGGCGGCCGGGGCTGCGCCTTCGGTGAGCCCGCCTTCCGGAATCTCCACCCGGTAGCCGCGCTCGAGTTTGCGCAAATAAACCAGGCCGGCCTGCTCCATCTTCTGCATGAATTCGAGAAACGAGCCGGTGCCGTAGTCGCGCTCGCTGAAGGTGGAATCGAGCTGCAGCAGCGTGCTCTTGAGCAGGCCCAACTGGGGCGAAACCTCGCGCTCCGCCAGCACGCCGAGCGCCCGTTTCACGTTCGGCAGGGCGTCGGAGAGCGGATGCGCTTCGAGAGCGGTGCGCGCCGGCTCGCCGCGCCGCGGGCGCTGACGCGGGCCGTCGCCGCCGGTTCGCAGCAGATTTTCGTAGGCGATGAATTCGGTGCAATTGCGCTGCAGGATGTTGCTGGTGAAGTTCCGGCCGCCCACCACGTACACGCGCTTGTCGTACTGCTTCAGCTTTTCGACCAGGGCGATAAAGTCACTGTCGCCGCCCACAATGGCGAAGGCGTTGATGTGATGCCGGTTGAACGCCATCTCCAGGGCGTCGAGCGCCAGGTTGATGTCTGCGCCGTTTTTGTCGCCGCGCGGCGTCACGTTGCGCTGCACCATTTGCACGGCGTGCTGCGTCATCTGCTTACTGTATTCGTTGGCGCGCGACCAATCGCTATAGGCGACTTTAGTGATGATCTCGCCCCGCTCCTTCAAGGCTTCGAGCACGACCGAGACGTCAAAATCCTTGCCCAGGGTGTCTTTGACGCCGATTTGAATGTTGTCGAAGTCGATGAAGACCGCGAGCTTGAGCCGTTCCTCGGCCACGGTCTACCTCCAGGAAGTGCCCGCCGGACCACTCCATGTGCACACGGCAGGCTCTTGCACCTTCATGATAACACGGCGCCCGAGATTGCCGATTTACGATTGACGAATGCCGAATGCCGATTGCCGACGGCTGGTTGACGATTGTCGATCGCCGTTTGCTGATTGCTGAATACCAATCGCACCATTGAATGAATGTCGGTTTGTCAATGGAGATTGGCGAGCGCCGAGTGCCGCCGCTGGGAAATCGTGAATTCGTGTGCCAGATCTCCGGCCACGGACGACTGACAACGGACAACTGACATTCTGCAATCTTCAATCGGCAATCGTCAATTCTTTAAGGCTCTGTGCAATCAGACTCGCTGTGCCCTCGTAGGGGTCGCCGGGCTTGTCCATCTCCATCGAGAAATAGCCGCGATAGCCGCTGGCGTGCGCGATTTTGAAGGCCGCGGGCACGTCGGCGTTGACGATTTGGCCGTTGTCGCCCGCTTCCGAATCCTTCACGTGGGAAATGTTGTAAGCGTGGCGGAACATTACGGTGAGGGCGTCCAGGTTGAAGGCCGGCTCGCCCGTCATGGCGGAATTGCCGAAGTCGGGAAGCGCGTGCAGCCAGGGGTGATTGGCGCGATCGAGCACGCGCACGATGAAAAACGCGTCCTCGCTCACGAGGTCGTCGTTCTCGAGGGTGATCACGACGTTGTGCTGGGCGCCGTAGTCGGCAATCTGGGTGAGGCTCGCCGCCGCCAGGGCCACGTCGGGCGCGGCGTTGCGGGCCCGGCCCACGTGCACGCGAATGCCGGGCGAGCCCACGGCCACGGCCGTATCCACCCATCCCTTGCCGGCCTCGACGGCGGCTTTGCGCTGGGCGGCGTCGGGGTCGTAAACGCTCTCGCGCAGGTCGCACGGAATGTTGACCACGTGCACTCCGGCTTTATCGAACGCGGCGCGCAGGGCCGCGAGGTCCGCCGGTGTGCGGCTCACAAAGTGCGGGCTCCAGGGCTCAATGCCGTTCACGTTGAACCGCTCCACCACCATCCTGGCGAAAGCGGGCAGGTCCATGCCGGGCTTCTGCGGGTTGCGCCGGCGGCTGAAATTGCTCTGAACGAAATCGCGAAAAGGATACGACGCGACCGCCAGCCGGGCGCGCGGGTCAGTGGGGAACTCCATGTGTGGCTCGCTCGCCTGGAACCCGGCCGCAAAGCCCAAGCCGCCCCGCCCCGCCAGCGCCAGCGCCGCCAAGCCGCCGGAACCGCGCATCAGGAAGTCGCGGCGGGAGCACCCGCTCTCGCCGTTAGCCCGGTGGTTCGAACTTTTGCTCTTACGTTCAATTGTTCTCATATCGGCACCTCATGGATAGCGTGGCAGATTTGATCCGAGTTTCTCGCCCCTTTCGCTTGCTTTCGCCGGGCCAAAAAGTCATCGGTCGTGTAAAAAAAAGCGCTCGTTTGAACCCCCAAAAGGGGCCTTTTTTGACCCGAAGTGTCCAATTCTCGTACACTTTTTAGTTTGTAGAAAGTCGCGCGACCCAACTAAGATTCGTTCGGTCGATTTCGTGATCTGCCGTCCGTAAGTTTCTCGCCCCTTTCGCTTGCTTTCGCCGGGCCAAAAAGTCATCGGCCGTGTAAAAAAAAGCGCTCGTTTGAACCCCCAAAAGGGGCCTTTTTTGACCCGAAGTGTCCAATTCTCGTACACTTCTTAGTTTGCAGAAAGTCGCGCAACTTATCGAAAAATGCCTCGCCGATTTCGTGGTCTGCCGTCCGTAAGTGATTGAAAGTTCGTGGGGCTCCTCGGCGCGCTTTTTCTTGCTGCCGCCTGCCCGCGCTATCGCTTCAAACCTGATCCCACCGGAAACGTGCTGACCGTGACGGGCAATTTGCCCTGGAACGGTATTTCGCCAAAAAGCGCCCGCACCATGGCGGCCTCGGCCCCGGGATAGGTCTCGTAGGCCGCCGCGTAGCCGGGCAGATCTGGAACGTCATCAAGCACATACGGGCTTCCGAAGGAGGCTACCACGGTGGGACCGTCGTGCCGGGAGACTTCCCGCAAAAGGTAGAGCTGGGTCTCGTTCAAGCCCAGTCCGCCCCGCTTGTAAGCCCCAATGCGCACCGTGGTGCTCACCACCACCGTGTGGTAACGCGGCAGAAGCCGCTCGATCAGGTCCAGCTCGTCGTCCGAGGCGGTCGGTGGAACATTCACGTAAACCGTTTGTGGATGGCGCCTTACGAACTCGTCGCGAAAGGTCTCGCCGGCGGAGTCGCCGGCCTCGCCGGAGCCGGCGTCCGTGAAATTCAGCAGCAGTACGTCTTCGCTGGAGTCGAGCTTGAGCGGAATAGCGTGCTGGTCGTCCTTTACCAGGGTGACGGCGTGATCCATGATTTCCTCGGCCTTCTGCCGGGCTTCGTGGGTGCCCACCAGAGTGTCGAGCGCGCTCAGGTCGGGCGTGGCGTGGCTAGGCAGCCCCTCCCAGGCTTTGGCCTCGAGCAGGCGGCGCACGCTGGCGTCCAGGCGCTCCTGGCTGATATCACCTTTGTTTGCAGCGGCTTTCAGGGCCTCGAACGACTTGGGGATGTCGGCCGGCTCAAGCGCTACGTCCGCCCCGGCCTCGATGGCCATCACTACAGCCTGCGCGGCGCCAAAGTGCTCGGTGATGGCATGCATCGGCAGGCCGTCGGTGAACACCAGGCCCTTAAAGCCCAGGTCGTTGCGCAGCAGCCCGGTGATGACTGCAGGAGAGAGCGAGGCCGGCAGGCCGGGCGTCTTCTCGATTTGAGCCAAGTCGATGTGGCCCACCATCACGGCATCCACGCCGGCTCTTATGGCGGCTTCGAAGGGCGGTAACTCGATTAGATTCAAGCGCGCGCGGTCGAAATCGAGCACCGGCAACTCAAGGTGCGAGTCAACGCTGGTGTCGCCGTGACCAGGGAAGTGCTTGGCGGTGGCGATGACGCCCGCCTCCTCAGTGCCTTTCACGTAGGCGGCGCCAAACTCACCCACCTTCGCTGGGTCCTCGCCGAAGGAACGCACGTTGATGATCGGGTTTTTGGGGTTGTTATTCACGTCCACCACGGGGTAGAAGTTCACCGAAATTCCCATGGCCTTGGCCTCCAGGGCCGTAAAGTGCGCGGCGTCGTAAGCGTATTGGGTGTCGTCAGTTGCGCCGATCGCCATGCCGCGGGGAAAGCGCGTAGCGCCCGGAAAAGGCGACCCGGCGCCGCCTTCAAGATCGGCCGTGATGAGCAAGGGAATCTTGCCCGCGAGCTGCTGCATCCTGCTGACGAGCAAGGCCGTTGAGGCCGGGTTGCCGCCACCGCCTTCGATGTGATAACCGCCCACGTGGTACTTCTGAATGTTGTCCTTGATAGTCTGGAACTCGTCGCTGTTCTGCGGTGTGAACACGCCCGAAGTGACTGCAAACATTAGCTGTCCGACCTTGTCGTCGAGCGACATCCCGGCCAGGGTCTTGTCCACCCAGGCTTGCTGATCGGTCGTCAGCTTGAACTGGGCGCGCGCCGGCGCCGCGACAAGGGAGGCGAGGCCGATAGCCAGACCGATGGCGCCGAACGAGCGGCGTAAACCTATTGTTTTGTTACCCATCGCACAGCCTCTTTGAACTCTTCAACTCTTCGACTCTTCAACTTTTCAACCAAGCCCGCTATCGAGCTTCCACATCCACCCCGCCCCTACACCGTTCTCGTCACGATGCGCAGCGAGCGCGGGTGATCGGGGTCGATGCCCTTCACCTCGGCAAGTTGGGCGGCAAATATCTGTCCTGGAATGATATACGGAATCGGCGTAAATATCTCCGGTATCGCGCCCGGCACGCGAATCACACGGGTGGCCGCCGGAACCTTGGCGTCCGGCGTGGTGATGGCCAACGTCTCGGCGCCCAGAGCGTGAAGGCGGCGCACCAGCCGGCCCGTATCCTTGAACGTCCGTCCCGGCGGCATGAAGAGCAGCACCGGGAAGTTCTGCTCCACCATGGCGATAGGGCCGTGTAGAAAGTCCGCCGAGGAAAAGCGCTCGGCCACAATGTAACACGTCTCCATCAGCTTCAGCGACAACTCAAACGCGTTGGCGTAGTTCAGCCCACGCGCCACCACCGCGCACTGCCGCATGAATCGATACCGTTCCACCAAGCCGCCGATCTCGCCAGCCAGGTTCAGGGTTTCGCGGGCGCGACCTGGGATCTCGCCGATCGCGGACAGGGTGAGCTGATCGCTCAACGCGAACGCTATAAGATAGAACAACATAAGCTGGCCCGTGTAGGTCTTGGTGGCGGCCACCGACTTCTGGCGCCCGGCTCGCACCAGGAAAACATCGTTCACGACCGCGGCCATCGGCGACCGCGCTTCATTCGTGAGGCCAACCGTATAGGCGCCGTGGCGCCGGGCCGATTCGAGCACCATGTTGATATCGGTGCCGATGCCGGATTGCGAAATGCCGATAACGAGCGCGTCGCGCAGGTCGAGCTTGGCGTGATAAAGCGTGTGCAGTGAAGGAGCTGCGAGCGAAACGGGGATGCCGGTGGTGAGCTCGAGGAGGTAGCGCCCAAAGACGGCGGCGTTGTCTGAGGTGCCGCGCGCTACCAGCATGATCAGGCGAAACTTACCGCGAGCGAGGCGGCGGAATTCCTCCGCATGCTTGCGCTCGGCACGGAAAGTGCGCTCCAGCGCCTGTGGCTGCTCGAGGATCTCGTCCATCATTTTGGACATTGGCGTGGTCTCAAGTTATTCGGCTTCATAGGCTTGCGCGTCAGATCGAAGTCGAAAGTTGAAAGTCGAAGGTTGAAAGTCAAAAGCCGGACAGCCTCGACTCTTCAACTTTTTGACTTTCGACTGTCGACTTTCGACTGCTTCTCATAAACCACTTTGCCGCCCACCACCGTCATTTCCACCTTCACATCCTTAATTCTAGCAGGATCAATGTGATACAAATCGTCCGAAAGCACCACGACGTCCGCCAGCTTGCCGGGCGCGAGCGTTCCCTTGTCCTTCTCGGCAAACTCCGCGTAGGCGCTCCCCTGGGTGTAGGCGCGCAGGGCCTCGTCAAGCGTGAGGCGCTGCTCAGGGAACCAGCCGCCCGGGCTCTTGCCGTCGAGCGTAGCGCGCGTGACGGCGGCGTAGATGCCAAGCAAAGGGTTTAGCGGCGCCACCGGCCAGTCGGTGCCGAAGGCCAGCGGCGCGCCGGCGTCGAGCATGGAGCGCCAGGCGTAGCTCCAGCGGGCGCGCTCGTGTCCGATACGTTTCTCAGCCCAGCGGCCGTCGTCGATGGCGTGGTAAGGCTGCATACTGGCGATGATGCCGAGCCGCGCGAAGCGCTTAAAGTCTTGAGGCCTCATGTGTTGCGCGTGCTCGATGCGGAAACGATGGGCGGCGAGGCCTGCTCCCCCGGCGCGGGCGTAAATGTCGAGCATCTCCGCGATGGCCCGGTCGCCGATGGCGTGTACGGCCACTTGAATGCCTACCTGGTCCGAGCCTCGCACCGCCTCCTCCATCTTGGCGGGAGGGTGCATCATGGGTAGGGGAATGCCACTGTTCCGCGGGTCGTCGGTGTAGGGCTCGAAGAACCAGGCCGTGCGCGAGCCCAGCGACCCGTCTGCAAATCCTTTCACAGCGCCGAGTTGGAGCCACTCGCTGCCCATTCCGTGCGAAAGCCCGGCATCGGCGAGGCGCTGCCATTGCTCAATGGGCGTGATTTCGTAGAACCGGCAGGTTAGCCACCCCTCGGTCTCGGCGCGGCGCAGGAACCGGATCTCGCCGGCGAAGCTGCCATCGGGCGTATCGCCCCCCAGTGCCATATCCTGAACCGACGTTACGCCCACCCGGCGCGCCTCGGCTAACCCGGCCCTCACTGCTTCCTCAAACTCGGCCTCCGACGGATTCGGGATGGCGCGCTCGATCAGGCTTTGGGCAGCGTCCTTGAAGACGCCGGTGGGCTCGCCGGTTTTGGGATCGCGCACGATCACGCCGCCTACCGGGTCAGGCGTATCTCTCGTCACGCCAGCAAGTTTGAGGGCGATGGAGTTGGCCAGGCCGGCGTGGCCGTCGTAGCGGCTGACGTAGACCGGGTTGTTCGGCGTCACCTTGTCGATCAGCCAGCGCGTGGGGAGTTTCGCGTCCGGCCACGCTTCCTCATCCCAATTGCCGCCCAGCAGCCAGCGGCCCGCCGGAAGGCTTCTGGCCTTGTCGCCGATGCGGCGCGCGAACTCACCTTCATTCGGCGTAAGCTTGAGATCGACTTCGAGAAGCTGAAAGCTGCCATCCACGAAATGCACGTGGGAGTCGTTGAAGCCGGGCATGGCAAGACGGCCGGCGAGATCGATCACGCGCGTCTTCGGCCCGACGTAAGTCTCAATCTCACTGTCGGTTCCGACGGCGACAATGCGCCCGTTGGAAGCCGCCAGCGCCTGGGCCCAGCGCGTGGCGGGCGGCTTTTCACCGGGAGCCGCGTAGGGTTCGCCGGTCCACAGTCGGCCGTGCCGCAGCACCAGATCGGCGCCGTACGATGGGCGCCCCGGAGCGGATTCCACCGGAGGGGCGCGTCGGCTCGACGAATCGGCGGTGAGGCTCATGGCGAGAAGAAAGGCGGCGAAGGACCCAGCGGCCCGCGCCGGAAAGGGGCTGCGCAAGCTAAAACCTCCGCCCGGCATTATTCAAGATGTTGGGGGCGGGTGTAAACCAGCATCT
>DATJAQ010000225.1:0-9973 GCA_035516075.1 Terriglobia bacterium
CGGCGCCACCCTGACCGTAACCGATAACTCGAACTCGACCTTGGGCAGCACTCAATCGGCCAGCCTCACAGGCGCGGGCATAGCCCCGCTGGCCGGCCTCGCACCCGCCAGCCTCACCTTCACCAAGCAGACGGTGGGAACTACCAGCAGCGTCCAGGCGCTCACGCTTTCGAACACAGGTACGGCGGTCCTGACCATCACTGGCATAGCTCAGAGCGGCGCCAATGCCGCCGACTTCGCCCAGACCAACACCTGCGGCGTTTCGCTGCCGGTCGGGGCAAACTGTTTAATCAGCGTCACCTTCACGCCGTCGGCCCGCGGCAGCCGCAGCGCCACCTTGACGGTAACCGATAACTCGAACTCGGGCAGCACTCAGACGGCCAGCCTCACGGGCACGGCCATAGCCCCGGTGGCCGGCCTTGCCCCCGCCAGCCTCAACTTGAGCAGTCAGTCGGTCGGGGCCAGGAGCACGGCGCAGCGGCTCACGCTGTCGAATAAAGGTGACGCCACCCTCACTGTTGCCAACATCGCTCTGCGCGGCGCCAATGCCTCCGACTTCGCCCAGACCAACACCTGCGGCACGCCGATAACGGCGGGCGGGAGCTGCGCGATCAACGTCACGTTTACACCCGCGGCCAGCGGGACGCGCAGCGCCACGCTGAGCATCACGGATAACAATAACGGGATTTCGGGCAGCACGCAGACGGTCGCTCTGGAGGGCTCGGCGACGGTGCCGTTGGCGGCCTTGTCGCCCGCGAGCCTCAGCTTCCCGAGCAAGAACGTGGGCGCGGCGAGCTCGGTCCAGCAGGTGAAGATCACCAACCCGGGCACCGAAACCCTCACGATCACGTCCGTTGCCGTCGGCGGCACGAATAGCGCCGACTTCAGCGAAACCAACAACTGCGGCAGCTCGCTGGAGGCGGGTGGCAACTGCACCGCGATGGTGACGTTTAAGCCCACGGCAATCGGAAGTCGCGCCGGCACGCTGCGGGTGACGGATAACGCCACAGGCAGCCCGCAGACCGCAGCTTTGAGCGGGACCGGGACGGGAACGAGCGTGGGGGTGACGCCGGCGAGCCTGACGTTTGCGCCGCAACTTGCGGGAGGCACAAGCCCGCCCCAAAGCGTTTCGCCACAACTGGCGGAGAGCACGAGCTCGGCCCAAACCGTCACCGTTACCAACGGCGGAAACGCTGACTTGAACTTCAGCACCATCAGCGCGAGCGGGGACTTCGCAGTGGCGGCGAGCGGGACCACGTGCCGCACCACCGCGGCGGTGGCAGCCGGCAAGACGTGCGTGGTGCAAGTGACGTTTACCCCGACCGCGGGCGGAACGCGGTCTGGAAGCCTGACCTTGGACGACGATGCGCAGGGCAGTGCCAGCCAGACGGTGGGCCTGACGGGAACCGGGGAGGATTTCACCCTGGCCGCCGGGCAGGGTGGCACCACATCCACAGTGTCGTCGGGCCAGGCCGCTACCTACAACCTGACGCTGACGCCGCAGGGAGGATTCGCGCAGCAGGTCGCGCTCGGTTGCGCATTCGCGGCGCCGCAGCCGGCGGGCATGTCGTGCTCAGTCTCGCCCCCGACCTTGACGCCGAGCAGCGCGAGCGCGGTTACGGTGACGGCGACGTCGGGTACGCGGGCGGGAATGCTCAAGGGTCCCCGGTGGCCGACGGCCCCGCAGCCGCCGGGCGGCTGGCTCTGGGGACTGCTGCTTCTCACGGCACTGGGCTTGGTGGCGAGTGGCGGGCCGGCGCGGCGCCGGCGAGCTTGGGCGGGATTGGCCGGTTTTGCGCTGCTCACGACGCTGGCGGTGGGATGCGGTGGCGGGAGCATGAGCATGACCTCGCCGCCTCCGGCAGCGACGCCGTCCGGCACCTACAGCCTAACCTTGACGGCGACGTCCGGCACCCTGACCCAGTCGGTGGGATTGACGCTCAAGGTGAAGTAAGGCGGAGGAGTCACCCGAGGCCGATCTGCAAATCACTGCGCTCGATGCGCGCCCGTGAAGACTCCCGCAGCCCCTGCACTTCGTTTCCCGGTTGCTCAAGCGGCTCGCGGAGGTGTGGCTGTTTGAAGGCCTCTTTCCTGGCAGAACGGTCGCGGAAAATGCCGCTATTTGAAAGCAAATCGCTCTCGAGAAACGGGCTGTTTTGCCGCTATTTGAAAGCAATTGTCCAAAAATCGTACACTTTTACTTTTGGGGATTGTCCGTGAGTTATTAAAAGCCGGTCGCTGACCGCAGGCGAGCCTTTCGTCTGTAAGTTATTGAAACTTTGTTCCAGTGCATCGTGCAACGCACGGGCGTAAGTGCTTTAGATTCGAATTGCGTTCGGAGCCCGCCCCGGCGGCGCGACCGTGTCCCCGTGCGCCGTGCTGGTCTCTGCGTGGCGGGCGCCTTGAACCCACCGGCGCAGCGTGCTAGCGTAAAGCCGAGGCGCAAGACGGGAGGGCTTCATGGACGGGCTCATTTCAGTCATCAATCACAACGGATTTTGGCTGATGGTGATCGCAGTCGTGGCCGTCGGCGGATGGTTCAAGTACCGCGAGCACGAGATCCGAGTGCAGCAGGACCTGCGCCTGCACGAGATGGAACACCTGCAGAAGATGAAGGAGCTGGAAGTGGAGTTGGAGAAGGCCAAGGCCGCGCAGACCGCGCAAAAAGTTTAGGGCCTCGGCCCCGCACGCGCGACCGAACGCTTCCCGGCCCGATCGACCCATCCCCCAAGATTCATCCGAACCGCACGAAACCTGCGGGCCTGTTCTCTTCGTCGGGTCTACTCGTGCCGCAGCGCTACCATTGGGTCCACCCGGGTGGCGCGCCGGGCGGGAAGGTAGCTCGCGAGAAACGCAACTCCCGCGAGCAGCAAAGAGACGCCCGCGAAGGTGACGAAGTCCGTGGGACGGATGCCGTAGAGCAAGCTCGCCAGCAGCCGGGTGACGGCCAGCGCGCCCGCGAGGCCGATCACGACGCCGGCGAGCGTCAGCTTCATGCCGTTTCCAACCACGAGTTTGAACACGTCCGGGCGGCGTGCCCCAAGCGCCATGCGAATGCCCACCTCGCGCGTGCGCTGGGCCACCAGATACGACATCACTCCGTAGAGCCCCATGGTGGCCAGCAGCAGCGCCAGGCCGCCGAAGACGCCGAGCAGCAGTCCGGCCGCGTGCGCCGGGAAGAGCGGCAGCAGCATAAGCTGCGGCATCGTATTCACGTCGTAAAGCGCCAGGTTCGGGTCCAGGGTCTGCACCGCCCGCCTCATGCCGGCCATCACGGAAGCAGGCTCCGCCTCGGTCCTCACCACCAGCCGCACCCGCGGTACGTAGTTCTGCCAGTAGGACTGGTACATGAACGGCTGTGGGCTTTCGCCCAGGGTGCGGTACTTGCCGGTCTTCACCACGCCCACCACTTCGCAAGCCTGGCGGTGCTTCGCGTCGTCGTCACCTATCACAAGGTTGCGGCCGAGAGGATCCTGGCCCGGCCAGTAGCGGCGCGCCATGGCGTCGTTGATGATCACCACCGCCGGCGCGCCCTTGGTGTCGCGCGCGGTGAAGTCGCGGCCGTGAAGCATGGGAATTCCCATGGCGCGAAAGTAGCCGGGCGCCGCCAGGATGCTCTGAACCATGGGCCCGGGCTCGCCTGGGCGCGGCGCGGGCGCCTTCGATCCTTCGATCGTGATGCCTACGACGCGTTCCGAGGTGCCGAGCGGGAGCATGTCGGCCATGCCCACCGAGCGCACGCCCGGCAGCGCCGCCACGCGGTCGATCAGGTTCTGGTAGAGCAGTCGCCCGCGGGCCTCGTTATATCCGAAGGTCTCGACGTCGAGCGAGGCTACTAAGACGTTCCGAATGTCGAAGCCGGGATCGATCGACTGCGCATTCACGAGGCTGCGTAGGCACAATCCGGCCCCAACCAGCAGCACTAGGCAGACGGCCACTTGCACCGTCACCAGGACGCTGCGCAAGCGCGATTTGCCGTGCCCGCTGCCGGGCGTGCCCTCCTTGAGACTCGACACCAGGTCGAGGCGCGACGCTCGCAGGGCCGGCGCCAGTCCGAACGCCACGCCCGCGAAGACGGCCACCGCCAGCGTAAACACCAGAACGCGCCAGTCCACAGGAATCTGGAGGGCGACGGGAATGCCGGGCGGCACCAGCCGTAACAGCAGCGGCGCGGCCACGGCCGCCAGCAGCAGGCCGGCGGCGCCGCCCAGGCATCCGAGCAGCACGCTCTCGGCAAGCGCCTGCCGCACCAGCCGCCACCGGCCCGCGCCCAGCGCCGCGCGCACGGCCATCTCGCGCCAGCGCCTGGAGGCCTGGGCGAGCAGCAAATTGGCGGCGTTGGCGCAGGCGATGAGCAGCACCATTCCCACCACGGCCATGAGGGCGACCGTGATGATGGCTAGAAACCCGCGGTAAGGCCCGGGTATGACGGTGGCGGGGTAGCCGAGCGCTTCGATATCTTTGTCCGCGGCCGGATAGGCGGTGGCAAGCTGCTTTGAGAGCACGCGAAGGTCGGCATGGGCTTGCTGCAGCGACACGCCGGGCTGCAGGCGGCCGTAGCCCTCCAGCCAGCCCTCGTTGCGGCTGGTAAGGTCGAGGCCCGGCTTCACCAACGGCTGCATAGTCATAGGCACCCACACGTCCGTCTTGGCGCCAATCATCACGCCGTGAAACGAATCGGAAATGACGCCGACCACGCTACAGGCGCGCCCATTGAGCGTGATCGGCCGGCCAAGCGCCGCGGGATCACCGCCGAGATGCCGCCGCCAGAAGGAGTGGGAAACCACCGCCACGGGCTCGGCGCCGGGCCGATCTTCCTCAGGCAGGAAGGTGCGGCCGAGTTCCGGCTGTACGCCCAGTACCGAGAAATAATTGGCAGACACCAGCATGCCCAGCAACGCTTCGCCCTGGCCGTCGCGGCTCCACACCACCGTCATGCCGTCGCCGCCGGCCGCCGCCAGGCCCGAGAACACGGAGTTGTGGTCGCGATAGTAGGCGAAGTCGGGAAAGTTCAACGGGTAGTAGCCGTCGAAGCCGCTCCGCTTTACGTTGTGCAGCCAGACGTCCACCAGGCGGCCGGGCTCGGCCACGGCGGGCGGGCGGAATAGCAAGGAGTTCACCACGCTGAAGATGGCGGTGTTAGCTCCGATCCCAAGGGCCAGGGATAGCACCACCACGGCCGTGGCGCCCGGGTATTTCAAGAGCATCCGCAGCCCGTATCGCACGTCCTGCATGAAAGCGTTCATTCCACCCTCCGGGAGGACGGCGCCCTCTTTGCCAGCCGCTCGGCGCGCGAGGTCCCCGGCTCTACTACGCGGAACCAGGGCGGAATGTTTCCTGCGAAATCGGCGAGATCGGGCGGAAACGCACGCCGAACGAAAAATGCTCCAAAAGCGTGGAAAAAGTTGCGGCTGCTTCTCGTCTAAGAACAGCGGTGGCCCGGCTCGCTCGGGGACGCTCCGCCCTCCCATGGCGCCTCTCGCATCCGGGCCACCAACCCTCGCGAACGCGCTCCGTTCGGAAGGCAGCATCCACGCGGCCCCAATCCGCCGATACGGGATGCGGTATAGCGCGTTGGGTCATCCACACGCTGGCAAGGAGACGTACGGTCAGGGGATGGACCGTTGAAGAGATTCGGGCCTGTGAGGCGGAATGCGCACTCTGGAGGTGAGTGCTGCGATTACACATGGAGCATGCGTAACCCCGAGAGACCGTCGCCAACGGAATCGTCGCTGCGGTTCGAGATTGATCCTGAGCGGGCGCCGGAAGCGCTCACGGCGCTGGGGGGCCTGCCGCTCGTGGTGCAAGCGTTCGGCTGGCTGGGCTTGCCGGGGAGCGTGAAGCGCCAGGTGCAGGTCAAGGAGCGACAGTGGGGCTACGACGAAGCGACCTTGGTGGAAAGTTTTGTGGTGCTCCATGCGGCCGGCTGAGAGTGCGTGGACGATTTCCAGGGCTTGCGGAAAGACGCCGGCTGGGAGGAGTTGATTGGACACCCGATCCCCTCACCCTCGGCAGCGCTCCAATTCTGATATCAATTTCATGACGAGGAGAAGATCGAAGAAGCGAAGCGGGGTCGGCCGCTGAAGGAGGAGGTTTAGATTCCCAAGAGAACGGAGCATTGCAAGGATTGGGGCAGGTATACCGGGACTTGGTGCAAGCCTTGGGGTCACGCTGCCCCGAGCAGAAGATCGCCACGGTGGATCAAGACGCGACGATCACGGAGAGCCGAAAGGGTGAGGCCCAGCCTACCTCTCTAGTCTAGGCGAGTGCGGCTATCAGCCGATGCTAGCGATGTGGGCGGAGACGGATATGGTGCTGGCGGATGAATTCCGCGAGGGGAAGGTGCCGGCGCAGATGAATCCGCTGGCGGTGGCGCAAAAGGCTTTTGCGGCCCTGCCGGCGACGGTGGAGACTTTTTACTATCGAGGCGACTCCGCCTGCCATGAGCATCGTTTAATCCACTGATTGAGGCATGAGGAGCGAGCAGGAGCACCGCGCGGATTCATCGGTTTTGCCATCCGCGCGCGCCTGAGCGAAGCTCTGCGCGAGGCCATCGTGGCCCTTCCGGAAGAGGCTTGGCAGGAGGAGAAGAGCGATCGCGCTGCCGAGCGACACTGCGCCGAGGTGCCGTTTGTGCCCAGCGAGAAGACGGAGAAGAAGGACCTTCAGCCTTTGCGCTACGTGGCGGTGCGGGTGCGGAAGCGGCAAGGAGAGCTGTTTGGGGATGGCAGCAGGGTGAAGCATTTCGCGGGGGGTGAGCAACCTTTAGGAGGGGTCGACCAGGAAACTGCTGCAGTGGCCTCGGGAGAAGGCGGGCACCATCGAGCGGGTGAATGACATCTTGAAGAACGATCTGGGAGCTGGGGTGATGCCGGGTGGTCACTTGGGAGCCAACGCGGCTTGGTTGCGTTTAGCCGTCCTGACGCGCAACGTGCTGACGGCGCTGAAGCGGCTGGCCTGGCCGGCGGAACTGCTGGCGGCGGGGCCCAAGCGCTTGCGCTTTCTGATCTTCCAGACTGCCGGGCGGATCGTGCCTCACCCGCGACGGGTCTGGGTGCGGTTGGCGACGACGAAGGAGCGTATTGAGGAATGGCTGGCGGCCCTGAAACTGCTGCCGGTGCCTGCGGGCTAGAGCGCTTCACCCCGGAGGAGCTTATCGACGGATTAACCGAAGCATTTTCCGAAACGGAAGGGCGGCTTAGGCCTCGATCTCCGCCTTTAGACCCTCACCTCCATGAGGAGCGAGCTTCACCCGTGATCGCCTCGACTTGACGAAGCGGAAATCACTCGCGACGGCAACGCGCGGCTGCCTGCGAAGCCCTCGTATAGGTCGTTCTTGCGCGCAAGGCCCTAATCGGCGGATTGGGGCCGCGGCCAGCGATTCCGCATCCGCCATTCCTGATCTGTTTTAAGCCCTTGTTACGCTAGGCTTTGGTTTGCTCTCCTCGTTTCGGAGCAAATTCGCATTCATTTTCAGGGGTTGACACACCCGCCTATCTTACATACCGAATGTATATAAGGTGGGAGGTGGCCCTTGACTCGCTCCAGCTTCTCCGGCGCCGAGCGTCGTCGTCGCTCGCGCCTGGCTCAGATCGCTCAGACGCAGCGCTTCTTGCGCGGGACGCTCTCGCTTCGCCAGGGCCGCTGTGGCAAGCCCAACTGCCGTTGCGCGCGAGGCGAACTGCACGTCTCTGTCTATCTGGTCCAAAGCCACCAGGGACAATTGCGCCAGTGGTACGTCCCCAAGGCCTGGGAAAAACGCGTTCGCCAAGCCGTCCAGAACCACCAAGAGATGCAGCGCTTGATCGAGGGACTTTCCGAAGGGGAGTGGAAACGCCTGAAGAAGAGACAGGAGTAGGTCAGATTCTTGGGCGCCTGATCCGGTACGCGGACAAGGTTTTCGGATTGTCGGGGAAGATCTTGTCCTTCCTCTCGGATCACCGTCTCCAGCCCCGGATTCCCACCCCAGTACTGGTCCAGACGGCTTTGATTCTTTTCTGGGCTCGCCTGGGCAGCTTAAATTCCTTAGAAACGGTGAAGAAGGGCGGCAGGTGGAAGCGCTGGCTGGGGCGCGGGATAAGCAGTGTCGACACGGTGGGACGAACCTACGCCGGCCTGAGCCGGGAGGGATTAAGAGAAGGGCTGCTCCACGTCTACGTCCGCTTAAAGCGCAACCAGGCCTTGCCCAGCCTGCGAGGCTGGGACCTCGCCGTAGTCGACGGTCATGAGCATCACGTCAGCTATCAACGTCATCGTTCGGGATGTCTGCGGCGGACCGTGCACCTGGAGAGGGATGACCGCGTTCAGTTCTACCCCCGGCAAGTGACCCTGTTGCTGGTCAGCGGGAATCTTCTCCTGTTGCTGGACCTGGAACCCCAGCGTTCGGGCGAAGATGAAGTGACCACGGCTTTGCGTCTCCTCCGCCGGGTGTTGGAACCTTATCCCCGCGCCTTTCAAATCGTTTTGGCCGACGCTCTGTACGCTCAGGCTCCGTTCCTGAGTTTTCTGCTTGGGCATCTAAAACACGCCGTGGTGGTTCTGAAGGATGAACGCCGGGACCTCTACCAAGATGCCTGCGAGCTCTTTCGTCTCGTCGCGCCTGAAAACGGCCGCTATCGGTCCCGCGACTGCCTCTGGTGGGATGTGAGGGATCTCAACTCTTGGTCTCAGGTCAGCGCGCCGCTGCGCGTGGTGCGCTCGCAAGAAACCTAGTCGGTGCGAGGCCTCGACCGTGGAGAAACGGAGACAAAAACCACGGAGTGGGTCTGGGTCACCACCTTGCCGGCGACCGTCGTGCCGACGACCTCCGTGGTTCACTGGGGCCATCGCCGATGGGATATCGAGAACTACGGTTTCAATGAGTCGGTCCAGGGCTGGGATGCCGACCCTGTCTATAAGCATGATCCCCACGCCGTCGAGGGTTTCCTCCTCACCGTCGTTCTCGCTTATAACCTCTTCGACGCCTGGTTAACGCGCAACCTCAAACCTTCGATCCAACGGGGCAGGAGCCAAGTCTTTTGGGCGCGGCTGATGGCGGCGGAGATTTATGGGGCGGCGGCGGTCGCGATCCGCAGTCCCTGATTGGCCTCGGCTCCCTCGCCCGGTCCTCGCTTGCGCCTTCTCTCTCTCGGCCCCGGGCTCATTTCCCGCCTCTGCGCCTAGCGGCCCCGAAATCGTGCTCCCTTGTCAAACCCTCGGCCCTCCCGTCCCACTTGCTCCCTCCGGCAACGTGAATAAACCCCATCCGAATCTGCCCCGCAGCCCTGCGCAGGCCCTCACGCCGATTTTTCAGCCACTTCCCGGCGCGGATGCGGAATCGCTGGGCCGCGGCAGGTTCTCTTGACCCTGCGGCGGCCCGCCGCTACACTCTACCCAGCGCGCCTGTAGCTCAGATGGATAGAGCGTTTGCCTCCGGAGCAAAAGGTCGCAGGTTCGAATCCTGCCAGGCGTACCATACCCCTCAATCATTTAGCTCGCCTCAGCAAGCGCGGGAAGCGCATTTGTGACGTCGATTGTGACGTAACACCCCTCAGCCTGTCCCGTTTGTGACGTTGGTTTCACCGCCGTGAGCGCAGCGACGGCGAGACGCCGGGCGGCAAGCCGAGGGTGTGAGCAGTGGCACCGTGTGTTGTCAATATCGAGCACCGGGGAAAAAACGGCTGGATCTCGCAGGCGCCTCGCGCCCGTCTTCCGTGACTAGTGCCACAGCCTCGCAGGCGATTCCCCTCTAGTGATGTCGGATTTGGAATGCACTGGTGTTCTGGCGTTGACTCCGTCGAGAAGGGCACGGCAGAGGAGTAGCGGCCTGGAGGAGCCCGACCTTCAGGCCGCTGCTGGCCAATGATAACGATGATGCAATCCGCCGACGCGGGGCGCACTCACGACCTTAGCGGTCCCCCGCGGCCTTCGTTCGACAATCCGGAGGCCCGGCGTCTCCTTCTGCAAGGCATCATGAATGCGATCGTCGTGGTAA
>DATJAQ010000226.1:0-24380 GCA_035516075.1 Terriglobia bacterium
CGGAGGGCCGGTTGGGGACGCGCGTGCCGCCGCGCTGCAAGACAACGCCGAATATGAGTCGTCATAACGCTCACCTCAATCGTCCATGCTCAGGTTCCGGGGGTTGACCACGACGGCGCTACCCTGGATTTGATAGGCCCCATTGTCGAAGGCGTTGCGGAACTTATAGGTCGGGTTGGTGGTAGGCGCGGTGCGGGCAAGCAGCGAGATACGAACCGATCGCACCAGGGAAAAGTCATTCGGAACGGGGAACAGCGAAGGATCGTAGTAGTACGGCGCGTACGTGCTGTCGACGCCGCCGCTGCCATCGTTCCAAATCGCAGTTCCAACCTTGAAACCCACCACCTGTTCCATCACCACGGACGTACTGCCGCTCTGGCTTCGAGTCAATTTGGGGTTGCTGGCCGTTGTCGTATCCACCTTATAGTTGATGGGAGCAAGCTTGATGATCCAATCGGGCCCGCAAAACTGGCTGGCAAGCTGATCGCTGAAGGCCGTGGTGTCAGTCCAGACGTCGTTCACCACACTGCTGGTGAGCGCCACGGTTGCAATCTTCAACGGGTCACTCGAATTCACCCCGGCGGCGGTCGTGGCGCCAAAGGTCAGCCTTACGGCTGTTCCCGCAACCGTCCCCGCCGCGTTCAGAATCACCGCGGTCATCTTGTGCCCGTTGCTGTTCACAAAGAGCAGTTCATCCCCATTGCTGAACTGGGCGGCCGTCTGGGCCAGGGTGAGGCTGGAGGCTTTCTGGGCATAAGCTGTGCCCGTGGAGGTGTCTGAACAATATGCTGGCCCGTTGTTTCCCGTGCTGTTTGTGGCATTGACGGCCTGGGCGCTGGTGCTGGCCGTGATGATGTTCATGCTATCAAAACACGAGGCGCTATAGGTCGGTGGGTTGGTCGCATTGTAGCAGGTGCCGGATGGGGGCACGGAAAACGTAACGCCCACCGGCCAACTGGGAACGTTGGCGCCCGCCTGCAAACCGGAACCGGCATTGGCCACGTCCATCTGCATCATCGTCAGAGCGTTACGCAGACCGATGTTGAGCCCCACCTGGCCTTGTTGCTGTACGAAGACGGTCTGTTGCTGGTTAAATAGAGAGAAGGCCGCAGCGCTAACGATCGAAAAGACCGCCATCGCAACCACCAGTTCCAGCAGCGAGAAGCCCTGCTGCGGCCCGGCGGGTTCGTTGCCCCGGCCGGAGATCCGGAATGCCGTGGTAGGGTTTTTCTTCATGGTTGCACCGAACTCATCTGGAAGCTGACCGGAGGCTGCACGGATTGGTCCAGCGCAGTCACCAGGACCGTAGTCCGTCGCAGGCAGGTTGCCGGGCCCGGAGACGGGCAAATCAGTGAGATACCTTTCACCACTGGGTTGCTCTCGATGATCCACCGCCGATGGAACGTGGACGTGGCTGGAGCCGTGGCGCTCGTGCTGGTCGAAATAGTCCCGTCGGGTGAATGATAGGTTGTGGTGTAGACCGTATTCCCCGCGCTGATGCTTGAAACCGTCTCCGCGAAGCACCCTGCGCTGCCTCCGGGACAGTCGGTCGCCACCGTAAGACTCATGCTGACGTCGTCGTAATAATTCACGGTGGCGGACGCGCCGCTCTCACACGTTGTGGTTTGCAGCACGTCGCTCGTCAGGCTTCCGACCGAGCTCGACCCGGTCGGCACGCAAATCTGTGGATTGTCCCCATCCCAACGGTTCAGGTCTTCCAGCTTTTCAGACGACAGCGTGGCCGCCATACTCATGTACTTGGAACTCTGGCCGCCCCCCATCACCTTGCCCGTCAGGGCCGCCGCCGCCAGGAGGGCGATCGAGAGCACCGCGAGGGCAACCGTGACCTCCAGCAGCGAGAAGCCTTGCGTCACTGAATTCTTAGGGACTGACTGTGACATTGCCCACTCCCGAAACTACAATTTGCTCGGTCGTCGTGCCGTTGGTCAGGCTGAATGTTGTCGAACCGGTGGTAGCGGTGACGATGCCATTGGGGCCGAACTGTAACGTGGTGGAGGGGCTCAAAGACACGTCACCGCTGCTGGACCACGGGATGGCGCCCCCGACATTCGAAAATGAGCCCGCGCAGGTTGGCGGGTTGCCCGAGAGGGGCTCGTTAGAAACCTGGTACGTGGTTGAGTTTTGGTTAAACGCCACCTTGTACAGGCAGCCGTACATTACCGCCTGGTAGCGGGTGGCCTGGACCGTTCCACTCACCGCGACGACCGCTGCCGAAAGGTGATAAGACTTCAGTGCACTCCGGATAAAGGGCACCGAGACTCCCATCATCACGCCCAGCACTGAGACGACGAGCACCAGCTCCAGGAGGGTGAAACCCATGGAAGGCGACATTCGCTGCGAGGGCTCAGCCTGGTCAGCCCGGTGGGCTTTCATCCCGCCCGCACGTACGCCGATCGCCTTCGGAATTCGCTGTTCCTTCGTCGCACCCCTGGAAACTGACACAGCCGCGCTCATTTTATGGCCCAATCGTGTGATCGGCAGAAACAGTCCCGAGGATTAGTGCAAATCTCCGGTCCGAATGCACTTTAGTACCGTAGTCGTAGTACGCGCCGGCAACCCACCTCCCGGAAGTGGTCCGGGCCGGCGCCGCGATTCGGCCTGCAGCGAAGGCCACTGGCCTGTTAATGGCGTCGAGTCCGCGAGTCTGCATAAGCTCCTAAGAAGAAAGGGCTTACGCGTTGGCGAATTCCCATTTCGGGTTTTCCGGGGGATCTGGCCGCGGTCTCCTGCGGCCGGAGTGGAGTGACGATTCCGAGGACGGAAGCGCTACTCGTAGCGGAGGGCGGCGATCGGGTCGAGGCGGGCTGCCTTTAGGGCCGGCCACAACCCGAAGAACAAGCCTACACTCGTGGCCACCACGAAACCCGCCACCACGGACCACAGGGGAACCGTGGAGGGCAGGCTGGGCACGAATACCCGAATCAGAAAACTCAGCAGCCAGCCGATGGCGATGCCGATCACGCCACCCGCGCCCGTGAGCGTAATGGCTTCGAGAAGAAACTGCCACACGATGTCGCGGCGGCGCGCGCCGATGGCCTTGCGAATACCGATCTCCCGCGTGCGCTCCGTGACCGAGACCAACATGATGTTCATCACTCCGATGCCGCCCACCAGTAGCCCGATGGACGAGATCACCACCATCACCAGGAACACCGAGCCGATAATCTGACGGAACTGGTTGATGAGCGACTCCGCGCTGGAGATGCCGAAGTTATCCGGGTCTGTCGGCTTCACATGGCGCCGGCGGCGCAGCACGCCCCGCACCTCATCCTCCGCCTGGTCCATCAGGCCTCGGTACGCCATGACGCTGATGAAGTGGTCTTTGGCGTCGGGATAGAACTTCCTATAGGTCCAGTAAGGCACGAAGATGTCGCTGTCGTCCGGGTTGTCGCCCAGGAAGCCCTTGAACTTGTTGAGCATCCCCACCACCTCCAGGCTGTGCCCGTCCACCTGAATAATCTTGCCCACGGGGTCCTCGTGCTGGAAAAGGCGCTCCACTACGCTCGCGCCGAGCACGGTCACGTCGCGCCGGTGAAAGTCGTCCGGCTGCGTGAAAAAGCGGCCGTCGGAGAGCGTCGAGTTGGCCAGAGCCAGGTAGTTCGGATCCACGCCAAAGAATTGCGCGCCCACCATGTCGCGTCCCTTGTAGTGCGCAGTGGACGGCGGCAAGCCACCAAAATCGCCCAAATTCTTGAAAATGGCCACGGACACGGCTTCGATGGCCGGGCACTCCTCCTTCAGGGCCTGGGAGTCCTCGTAGGTGAGTGGCTTGCGCAGGCGCTCCTCACGCGTGAGCCGGTGCGGCGCCCCCATTTGCAGCTTGTACACCCACAGCACCTTGGTGCCGTACTGTTCCGCCGTCTGCACCAATTGGGTATCGAGCCCGGAGATGATGGAGGCCACCGCGATCACGGTGGTCGTGCCGATCAGCACTCCGAGCACGGTGAGGAATGAGCGGAACTTGTGCGTGCGCAGCGTGTCGAGCGCCAACGCCAGGTTCTCGCCCACGCTGTGCCAGTAAGTGGTCATGCTATTTCTCCGCCCTCAGCGCCGTGATGGGATCCAGGGTCGCCG
Organism: Terriglobia bacterium; assembly: GCA_035516075.1. Classification (GTDB taxonomy): domain Bacteria; phylum Acidobacteriota; class Terriglobia; order UBA7540; family UBA7540; genus Gp13-AA77. The sequence continues at coordinate 4,096 of DATJAQ010000226.1, forward strand.
CTTTTTTCGCAGGGTAAATTCCGAAGAAAAGTCCCACCAGGATGGACAGAGTGAGACCCACAATCACCGCGCTCAGCGGCACGTCGGCCGTGAAAACCATATCCACCAGCCACGCGATCAAGTAGGCCAGGATCACGCCGATCAGCCCACCCGTGCCGGCCAGCACCGCCGCCTCAATCACAAACTGCCAGAGGATGTCGCTGCGCCGTGCCCCCACCGACTTGCGCAGCCCAATTTCGTGGGTGCGCTCCGTAACGGTGGCCAGCATAATGTTCATGATCACGATGCCGCCCACCACCATGAAGACGGCCACCACCCCGATGGTAACCGCGAAAATGGAGCCGGTCAGGTTCTGCCACGCGCTCATCAGGGTGTCGGAGGCGTTGACGCCGAACGTGTCGTCCTCGCGATAGGGCACATGGCGGCGCGCCCGCATCAGCACGCGGGTTTCGTCCTCGAGCTCAGCCAGGTGCACAGAGTCCGGCGACTTGATGAACACTATCAGTTCGGGACGCGCCATGTAGACGTTGCGGAAGGTGCTGAGGGGGATGAACACGAAGTTGTCCTGGCTGATGCCGAAGGTGGAGCCCACCCTCTCCGCCGTACCGACGATGCGGAAGGTCTGGCCGCCCACCTGCAGTTCCTTGTCCAACGGATCCACACCGGAAAAGAGCTTATCCACAATGTCCTGGCCGATGAAGCAGACGTGCGCGTTGTGCTGGTAATCCTGGTCCGAGATGTAGCGGCCGTCCTGCACCTTTTCCCGGCCGATGTCCGCGTGGCTGGGCGTGATCCCCATCAGCGTGACTTCGTCAATGGAGTGCCCGCGGAAGCGTGCCTCCGGGCCGGCCTGGGGTTGGGCGAGCGCGCTCATGGCCTGGTACCCCAGCAGGTTCTCGCGCAGGTATTCGTAGTCGTCCAGGCGAATGGGTTTGTTGCGCCGCAGCGCCTTCAGGAATTCGTCGTACGGCTGGGCCCACTTGAACTGGTGCAGGACGAAGGTATTGGTGCCGAGGTTGGCGATCTTGGTGGCGATGTAGACGTTCATGCCGTTCACCACCGACATCACGACGATGAGGGTGGTGGTGGCGATCACCACGCCGAGCAGGGTGAGGAACGAGCGCATTTTGTGGCCGCGCAGCTCCTCGATTGCGATCCAGAAGGCCTCGCGAATCGCAATCCAGAGACTGGTGTGCTGGAGGAGCTTCGCCCGCGATCGTGCGATGGCCGTCTGGGCCTGGCTGAACACAGCCATCCTGGCTGCCCCTCGAAGCCCCGTGTGGCATCGTCAGGATCGCACGCGGCCGTAACAGCGTCCGGTGGCGAACCTCGACCGGTATTTCAGAGCTTCCGATGGAATTTCCCCTGCGGTACAGGGTGACACCGGCGCAGCGGGCCGTCAAGGTGCGGCGGTCCGGGTGCGAGAGCCCGTCTCGAGCCTGGAGCCCGGGATTGAGTTTCAGAAGTTGGGCCGCTGGGCGTCCTGGCTGGCCGAAGCACCCGGCTCTAGCGAAGACTCTGCGCCGGGCGAGGAGTTTGCCTTGGACGGGGACGCGGCCAACGGCGATGACCCGGTCGACGATGAGGTGTTGGAGGCCTAAGAGGCGGCGCTTGTCGCGAGGGAGGGAAAGCCGGCACGCCACGCGCCGGGCGTTCGGTGAGGTCGATGCTGTGTGCTATAACTAGGTCAGGAGATCACAAGGGTTCGCTGCACGTCGAGGCGTCCCTCTGCTTGTTCGGGAGACTGTATGAAAAGCCCACAGCCGTTTGGGGCGGGCTGTCAGAGGAGAAAGTTGAGCTCCATCATCGCGCTGGGAGCGGGCCTGGGTTTCTGCCTCAGCGTCTCGCTGACAATTTCGGCTCAGAAAAACGCCCCGCAACCGGATCATCCGTGTGGACCTCCCGATTACTGCGCCCGAACTGACCGTCGCACTGAGCCCTACCCTCAAGATCCGGCCAAACTGGGACCGGCCAGCTCCATATTGACCGATGCCGCCTTTGGCTCGAAGATCGTGCGAGTGACCGACGGCACCACCGATCCCAAGCATCCCGGATGGGCCTATCACACCCCGTCCTCCGCCGAGCAAAACCCCTGGAACTCGACCACCACGAAGTTCTACCTCATCCAAAGCGGCGGGCGCCATCTGCTCTTCAACTTCGACCCTTCAACCCTTTCAGCCCATCCTGCCGGATATATAAACACCCCGTGGCGGGGCGAGCCCCAATTCAGCTACCAACAGCCCAACGTCCTGTACGGCCTTGCCGGCCAGCCTCCCCTATTTCAACAGTACGACGTATCCGATGAAAAACTCAGTACGATCCACGATCCCTCGGGCTGCGTGCACTTGAACCCGGGCGACTGGGGCGCCGACATCTCCGCGAGTGCGGACGACAACCGCTTCTCAGCCGCCCTCGGACCCCAGCAAGACGCCTATTACCTGGTGTATATCTATGATCGCCGGCAGGGCTGCCGCTGGTACAACACCATGACCGGCGAAGTTGGGGGGCAATGGGGCCCGGCGGGCCCGGTGACGTCTCCGCTTCGTTTTCCCGTTCACGACGCCCGCCTGACGAAATCCGGCGACTGGATCACCATCACCGCACAGAGCCCGGGAATCAGGTCCGGCACCGTCTTCTGGGAGGTCGGCACCCGAAACGTCACGCTCTGCGCGCAAAGCCCCGTTTTCCACTGCAGCGGACACCACGCCACCGGCTACTCTCACATGATCAACCCGTCCGGGTGGAGCGATCCCATGGATCTGTTGATCCGCCCCTTGAACAATGTCAAGGACATGATTCACCTCATCCCCGACCTGCCGCCCTACAAGGTGTGGTTTGACAAACACATTTCCTGGAACGACGCCAACCCCGAAGACACGATTCCGGCGTGCTTCTCGACTTACCGGGACGACAACCCCACCACCCCCGGGGCACCGCTGAAGGTCGATCGCGCCTGGGAGAACGAAGTCGACTGCGTGGAGACGGACGGCAAGGCTCAGAAGGTCTGGCGCTTTGCCCACACCTACAGCACGGGGCGAAGCTTCTGGGCCACGCCACGGGGCAATGTCTCACAAGACGGGCGCTACTATATGTTCACTTCCGACTGGGAGGAGGAATTGGGGAAGGACTCCGACGGCCATTACCGGACTGACGCCTTCATTGTTCAGTTGCGCTGAGAAAAACCACCTTGGACTCACCCAACCTCACGGCACCGGGCTCCCAGGCAGACTCCGTCGCGAACACTCCGGACATCGCCTCGCCGGCCGCCCGGCTGGACGAGTCGCTCGCGGGAAGCCTCGCCTGGCGCGCGCTGGCCAACTGGACCAGCCAGATCGTCACCTGGGCGGCCTTTCTCGTCGTGGCCCGGCTGCTCTCGCCGGCCGACTTCGGCATTGTGTCGATGGCGGCCATTCTCTACAGCTACCTGAAGTATGTCGGCGAGTTTGGCATTCCCACCGTCGTAGTCACGCTTCGTGACCTTACTGAAGACCAACTCGCGCAGTTGAATGGCATTGCGGTATTGCTGGGTCTGCTGGCCCTTGGCGCGAGCTGCGCCCTGGCCTACCCCGTCGCGATATTCTTCAAGACTCCGCGATTGGTTGCGGTGGTGGTGGTCACTTGTCTGGCGCTGGTGGCGCTGGGCCTGCGCGCAGTTCCCGAAGGCCTGCTGAGCAAAGACCTGCGCTTTCGCTGGCTCTCGCTGGTCGACGGGGGCTGCGACGTTCTGGCGGCGGCCATCACGCTGCTGATGGCCTTTCGAGGTTTTGCGTACTGGTCCCTGGTGGTCGGCAACCTGGTGGCAGCGGCGGCGCGCAGCGCCTTAATCGTGAATGCCCGTCCGCACCGCTTTGCCCTGCCCCGCCTGCGCTCCATCCGCAAGGAACTCATCTTTGGCTGGCACGTTTTGGTGTCGATCCTGAGTTGGAACAGCTACACCTCGCTCGACAACGTCACCGCCGGCCGGGTGCTGGGCCCTTCCGCCTTGGGCTTCTACGGGATGGCATGGAACCTTGCCAATGTGCCTTTGGAGAAAGTCACCAGCCTGGTAACAACCATCATTCCCTCCTATCTTTCCACGGTGCAGACGGAGCCCGCGGCGTTGCGCCGCTACGTGAGGGGTCTCACCGAACTGATGGCCTTGGCAACGTTTCCCGCCACTGTGGGACTGGCGCTGGTGGGCTGTGAACTCATTCCCATTGCGCTCGGATACAAGTGGAAGCCCATGGTGCCGGCTCTGGAAATACTCTGCGCGTACGCCGCCGTCCGCTCTCTGGTCGCTCTTCTCGACAAGGTGCTGACCGCAGTGGGCAAGACGCGCTTTGTGATGTGGGACCAACTGTGGGCGCTGGTCCTTATGCCCAGCGCCTTTTATCTCGGCAGCCGCTGGGGCATCGCCGGAATCGCCTGGGGCTGGGTAGCAGCCTACCCTTTGGTGGCTTTGCCGCTTTATTGGAAGACGTTCAAGACGATCCACATGAAGTTCGGAGAGTACTTTCGCGCTTTGCGCCCCGCCCTGGACGGCACGGCGGTGATGATCCTGGGCGTGCTGGGCCTGAAGTGGGTGTTGCCGGCAGGCCAGCCCCTGTTGCTCCGGCTGATCCTCGAGGTCGCGGTTGGGGGCGCAGCCTACATCGGCACCGTGCTGCTTCTCCACCGCCAGCGCGCTCTGGCTTTCTACAACATGGCCCTGCGCCTGCGGCGCGCCGCCGTGTGAGTTTGTTTGCCGGGCAAGTTTCAAACCGGAGCGTCCGCGATCATGGAATTCACCATCCTCCACGAGTTTCCTGCCGCCCGCCTGGAGGCCGCTTGGCACGATTGCCTCGACCGGGTGGAGTGTCCCGCCCACTACGATGCCCCCGAGTTTTTCCTGGAGCCGTTCTGGGCCGGCCGGGGACCCTTCGCCGTTTTGGCTCTTGATGGAGACGCGGTCACTGGCGTCCTCACCGGACTGCACGAAGGCGAGCAGGTGAACGCCGGGCTGCCCTCCCGTCCTCAGATCTGCGTGGACGCCACCCGCGACCAGCCGGCCGTGCTAGACGCGCTGGCGCGAGGGTTACTGCAGGAGTCCGGCCGGGCTAAGCTGGTGAGCGTTTACACGTGGCCGTCGCTCACACTCGAAACCTTCGAGCGTTTCCGCTTCCGCCTCCGGAAGTTGGAGGGCGACGTGGTGCTCGATCTCACTCAGGGACCCAGTGCGCTCTTCAAACAGTTCACCCACGAACGGCGCAAGAACATTCGCAGGGCCATCAAAGAAGGGGTCGAGGTGAGCCAGGCCACGAGCGACGAGGAGGTGTCTGAGGCTTACGAAGTCTACGACAAGTGGCGGCTTACCACCCGGAAACAAATCAAATTGGATGCCACGCCCTATCCTGTGTTCCAGCGCATGCACCGGCTAAGGAACAATCGGCGGCTCTTCGTGGCGCGCTACGCGGGAAAGATCGTGGCCTGCACTGCATTCCGATTTTTTCCGCGAGGCCTCCTCGAGGCCTCGGAGAATTTCTCGCTCGACGAATTCCTTCATGTCAGACCGAACGATCTGGTGTACTGGAGAGCCATCGAGTGGGCGTGCCAGGAGGGGTTCCGCCGGCATTCGCTCGGGGGAGCTCACCTGTTCCACCGGAAAGCCGGAGGGACGATCGTCCCCATTTATCGTTATCGCCTCGACCGGACTTGGCTGCGGCGGCATGACCGGATGGAGACCCTCCGTGACCTCGGCCGCGCGGCCGTGCGCAAGGCTCCCCCGCCCGTCGAAAAAGCAGTGCGTCGGCTCCTGGGCCGGGAAAAGCGGATCGGATGGTGACGGATGCAGATCTCAGAGCGGGTGAAAAAATACCTCCTGTCGAGAAAGCCCGTGCCCAATGCGGTCGCATTCGCAAATGACGCCGCCCACAAGCTGAGGCACCGGCGGCGTGGAGGCAGGTGTTCCCAGCTCGGGCGGGGGGAAGCGGCGCGGCCTGACGTGCCATCGCACCTACGCCTGTCTTACGAAGACGAACTCATTGTTGCCCAGCGACCGGCCCGCGCTCTTGAGCTTGATCAAGCGGAAACCCCGGTCCTCGTAAAAGCGGACGACACTCTGCCGGCTGGCCACTTCGAAAGGGTATCCACCCAGCCAGTCCCGCCAGTCGTGCAGCATCGACATCCCGCGTTGCTTCTTGCGCTTACGGTAGCGTGCCGCGGGGTTTCTCAAATGAACGAGATCGCGCAGCAGGTTTCGGCCGGCCAAAAAGGGCACAAACACGCCGGTCACGAGCGCTTTCCCCGGCCAGCCGCTGATATAGACCTGCTTTACCACGGTCCAACCTTGCGAGATGCGGCCTTGATCGTTGTAAATGGCGATAAAGAGCCTGCCCGCAGGCTTCACTAGCGAGGTCACCAGTTCGAGCGCGCGCCAAAGGTTTCCCGTATGGTGGAGGACGCCCCACGAATAGAGCACGTCGAACTCCCCGAGGCCCGCCAGGTAGCGCTCATCGAGCACGCTTCCGCGTTCGATGGTCCAGCTCTCCATCTGCGGCCGGTAGCGGCGCTTGAGTTCCCGGGTACACTCCACGCTGTCGAGATCGTAGTCGAACGAATGGATGCGGCTGGCGCCCAGCCCGGCCGCGGCCAGCGAAAACAACCCACTCCCCGAGCCGGCGTCGAGAAAGGCCCGGCCGTCGAGCCGCTCCACCCCGAGCATCTCGCGCAGCGAGCGCTCCGCCTCCCGGATGCGCTCGTCGTCCACGCAGTCGAGAAAGCGGCGCCAGTTCTTTCCGAAGGCAAAGCGTTTCTCGGTGTCTACCGGCGGTGAAGTGATGGTCATGACGGCGCCGCGTTCACGTTTTCAAAGGCGTCCCGAGGTATTATGACACGCTCGGCCTTCGAATGCCGCGGAGCCGTCGGCCGAACTTCGCGTTTTGTTCGAGAGCGGTTGTTGTTCGTCCAACACCTGCGCCGCCTGCCGGAAATCGCGGCCTGTCCAAGGCAAACCCGTCGATGGCTTACCTTAACGTTGGCTTATTTGCGCGTCTGGCCCCTGACCTTCCCCTACCCAGTGCATCTCCGCACAGGTCAGGTGCTCACGTTGTATGAGCCTCTGGACTTGGTGATTTTTTGGCTGGTATTCGCGCGGGGCCACTACCCGGTCAGGCCGACAGATCGCACCATCGTCGATGTGGGCGCTAACATCGGAGTCTTTACCCTCTACGCGGCGCTGCAGGCGCCGACATCCCAGGTGTTTGCCGTCGAGCCCTTTCCGAACACGTTCGACCGCCTCATGCGGCTCGTCGAAGCCAACCACCCTAAAGGCCGCGTGCACTGCTTGAACCTGGCCCTGGCGGGCACGGCCGGAGCTGCGGTTATGGACACGGAGTCGGGTGTGCCGAGTCAGCACCGGCATATCGTCTCGGCCGTGAGCGATCTGGTGAACGCAGGCTACCAGGGCCCGGTTGTCGCTCCGGAACTGGAAGGCGTCACTCCGCCGGGGCCTGGCGCAGCCAGCGCCACAGTTCGCACCCAGACTCCGGGCCAATTGCTGGCGAGCGAAAGCCTCGTCGAGGGTGACCTCCTAAAGATGAACATCCACGGCAGCAAGTATGAGGTGTCGCTTTCAACCCCTCCCGCCGTGCTGCAACGGATCAAGCGCCTGCTGGTGCAGTACCACGAGCTGCCTGAGCGGCTCAAGCTCGGGAAGCAGCAGGTGTTTGAACGCCTCGGCGCGGCCGGGTTTGACCTGACCCGCGATGAGGACACCGGCCGGGGCGCCGGTCTGGCGGCATTCAGCCCTAAATGCGAAACTCTCTGACGAAAACTCCCCAGCTTCAGGCCAAACACGGCCATCACGGGTTCCCGGCCATCTCTCGTGCTCCACGTTACAAGCCTCAGACGGGCTTTCCTGTCTCCGTGGTGGCGGGCGCGAGGGCGCCGTCCATATGGCCGGATGAGTTTATTAGGCGACGATGCTCGATCCACCGCGCCGGTGGTTACTCTGTTTTCACCAACCAAGCGTCATCCCGGCAAATCGGCTGTGCGCCGCTCGGCAGAATCTGGCATTTCGTGTCAGCTGTCCCGTTGGTCGTAGTTCCGAGCGGGGTCGTGGGCCGGGAGCCGGTGGTATTGACCGTTGGGGGATGAGCCCCCGCCGTACTGTAACTCGTGATCGTCGCCCCGACGCCGCTTCCGAAGCCGCTGACGGTCGTTTGCAAGTACCACGTCGCGTGGTCGGTGCTCATGTAGACGTTCCAGCTCGTCGCCTGATTGCAATTGCATGTCGCGTTCTTCGGGCCGGTCGTGGCCGGGTAATTCACCGTCACTGCCTGGGTGCTCGGCGTCACCGTGGCGTAGGACGAGGTCTGAGTCTCGCCGCCGTACTCCGCCACCCCTCCCGAGGCCGCTACGGTGGGCGTTACGTAGGTGACCGCCACATAGTAAGTGCCGTTCAGCGTGCCCCCGCTCGTCACGCCCGAGGTTGGCATACCCGGCGCCACGATACCCCCGTTGACGCTCTGATTGCCCGTCCAGGCGCTCGCGAAGATGAAGTACTTTCCGTCCTGCGACCCCGCACCCCTGGCCGAATTGTTGAACCCGGCGATGTTATCGCCCAAGCCGTAGTTGACAGCGAAGCGATGGCCTATCCCGGTGCAGGAGCCCGTCGCGCATCCTACTGTCTCCCAGCCGACAACCTCCCCCTGCCACGGCCCGGCGAACGGCGTGTTGCTCTCGTTGTCGAACGACTCGAGTACCGGCGCGATGCTGCCCGACGAGAACTGCTGGAAGGCACTGTGCTGCCCCGAGGAGGCCGTCGAAAGCGCATAGTTCGGGTTCATCACGATCTTGTTGCTCGCGCAGTAAGTCGGCGGCACGCAGCCGTTGTCCGAGTTCGCCCCGCGCACGGCGGTAGTGTCGTAGACGTGGTAGCGATACTGGTAACCGCCCTGGCCGCCGGTATCCGCTTGATCGTTCCAGCCCATCGAAAGGTGGCCGCCGAAGTTGCAGGAGATCCCGGTATTGTCGGCGGGGCAATTCGTCTGGCCGGCTTCCGCAGTCACGCTGCTGGTGTCGATCTGCCAGGTCATTTCGGCGATAGGCGGAGGTGGCGACTCCCCGGCTTCGATGTTGCCGAGGCTGTTGTAGGGGATGGCCGCGTCTCCGGTGGGCTCGACCTCGGCCAGCAGGCCGGACTTCGAGATATTCAGGCCGTGATCGTAGTAACCGTAGGCGTTGCCCGTGGTCGGATTCAGGGCAAGGTGGGACGAAGCCGGAAGGGTGAGGCCCGTTCCTCCGTTCCAGCTTGTCACGGCTTGCAACTGATTCGTGGCCGTCCCGCCCGGCCCCCAGTCGCCGCCCGTCTCGCCGAGCAATGTGTTGTACCACCGGCACCCTGGATGCACCCCGTCGCCTTGATCTTTCGTCGAGTCGTAGACGATCTCGGCGTACTGCGAGTCTTGAGCCGTTCCGCCAATGCTGATCACTTGCCGCGTATCGTCAGCCGAAAGATCGCGGCCCGCAATCGCGCAGCCGGTTGAGGTTCCGGCGTCACCCCAGTTGGGCGGAGAGCCGCCATTCGACCGGCAGTTCTGCCCGATCATCCCGCCCAGCGTCCCGTTGTAGTACATGATGGGCGCCGCACTGATGGTCACGCTGGGCACCGAGGCCCAGTTACTCACCGGGACTTCCGCTTGAAGCGCTACGTAGCCTGAGTTGACGCCCGCATAAACCCGGTAGCCTGCCGCCTTGCTGCTGTCGGTCGTGGGCGCCGGGACGCCGCTGACGGTGAACTCACCCGTTCCGCCGAGGCTGAAACTTTGCTCGTGGGCAGGAGTCGTTTCGATCACCGCCGTGCCCGTCGCCGAAGTGACCGGGTTCACGTAAGGCGTGGGCTCGTAGTAAACGATGTCCACGTAGGACGTGCCGCTCGGCCAGCTTCCGGCCGCAGTCGAAGGCGTAATCGTCCAGGTGTTCCCCGGAGGCCCGTTGACGGCCGGAAGAAACGCGCCCTGCCCGGCGTGGCCGCCCTGCGTATCGAAGTAGCACATATTCGGGTCAAGCCGTTGAACCGGGGCGCTCCAGGTGATCGGCGGCGTTCCCGAATACGAGTAGGCGAATTTCTCCATCAACGGAGCCGAGGTAGACCCGCCGGCTTTCGTAGCGTAGAGCGTGCGGGCGGTCAGGTGCGACATCTCGCAGGAGCCGTCGCCGTCGCTCGGCACGTTGGCCCCGGTCTGCCCCGGTGAGCCCGCCGCCGCGTCGATCCGCTGGCTGGTGAAGGTCACGGAGTCGAAGTTGAAAATCACGATGGTATTCCCGTCCGTGCGGGTACAAATATCGTAGGTTCCGTGCGCGTCGGCGTTCGGGACCGAGAACGGGTTGAGGTCGGAGGAACTCTGCACGTTGCCGTTCGCGTAATTGCTGCCGCTACAGCTGCTCGGCGTGTGGCATTCATTCACCGTATCCGAGAGACGCAGCATCCTCGCGCCGGACCACGGCTCGAGGAATCCAATTCCCGCAGCAGGCGGGGTTGGCGGCGAATTAAACGCGGTTGGCGTAGTAACCACGCTGGTGGGCGAGCAATAGTAACTCGGCGGCCCGCACGCGGCGAACACCGCCTTGCCGGAGCCGCTCGAGGCAGAGCTGCCGGAGCCCGAGGAGCCGGATTGGGCGAGGGCAGTCGAGAGTCCACCGTCGAGAGTCAAGAGTAGGAATACGATTGCGCACAGGACGCCGCTTTCGGTTTTCGATTTTCGGTTTTCGACTTTCGACTTTCGATTTCTCACTCCCGACTCCCGACTCCTGCTTTTCGCAACTTCTGTCTTCTGCATTCTCATGTCGCGTGTATCCCGACGCTCGCCGGCGTCACCGTGCCGGTAGTGCCGCTGTTCATCACCACGGTGAGCGTGGTGAAGTACTTCACGCCCCGCGTGAAGGCTCCGCTGGTCTGGGCCTGGGCGGGGCAATGGCCCGCCCCCGTGGTGCAGGTTGAAACCGAGCTTGAAATGAACCCCGGCGAGGCCGCCGTGCACACCCCCGTGGTATTGGCGGAGCACACCGCGTGGGTGGAAACGACCGACGCATCGCCGGTGACGCAGTCCGTGCACTGCCCGCCCACGGCGGTTCCGTTGATGCGCAGCGCGACGAGCGCGGCGTTATCGACGTAGAGCGAGAACGTCATGGTGAGGGTTCGATTGGCCGACGAGAGAGCAACCCCGTCGTTGGCGAACATCACAAGAATGGTGTGATTAATGCTCGAAGAAAAGTCCGGCTGCAAGTGCAGGTTGCTGACCGTGGGACACGTCGCCCCGCCCGTCGCCGAGCAGGAGTAGATCGCGGCGTCGGTCGCGGGAAACTCGACGGTGCTGCCGGCGAGCGACCAGCTCCTGCCTTCCTGCCCTGCGATGGTTTGGGTAGCTTGCGAGCCCGCAAAGACGGGCAGCAAATTCGCCTGGCCCGTGAGCGAGGCCCCGCCGGACAAGGCTTCCTGACCTGGCAGCGCGCTCGGAAATAACAAACACCCAAAAAGCAAAACGAATAAAATCTTCTTCATAGCGACTCTCCGGCTCTAATTATCCAAAGCGAACTGCGGAAGCGTGTTGCAAGTGTTCACCCAAGTCGCGGCCGGCGGCGTGAAGGCCGGGGTGCCCGTAAGACTTGCACCGCCCGACGTGGCGCCGCCCACAACCGCCGCGCAGTTTCTGAGCATAGAACTAGAGCTGTCCAAATACTTATAGGTCGAACCAACCGACGTGAAGCCGAGATAGTAGAGTCCGGGCGGCAGGACCACCGTGCCCTGCACCCAGGCAACAACGTGAATCCCGGAGCTGTATTCGTTTGCGGCGATGTTCGCCACCAGGTTTCCGCTGCTGTCGTACAGAGCGAACGACTCTGGATTGGAAGCGTCGATCGTATTGGTGACAAAGACGAGGTGGCCCGTGCTGACTTGGACGCCCGTGATAGGGAAGGCCCAAACGTACTCGGTGTTTATGGCTCCCGCTGCGGAACCGCTTCCGGATGTGCCGGTGACAAATTCCCAGGTGGAAACGGTCGGCAGGCGCGCCGCGTTCAACGTGCCGCTGGCGATGTTGCCGGCATTGGTGGTGTCTGTGATGGCGCTCGCCGCAAAACTCGTACCGTTCGTTTTCGTGCAGGTGATGTTCGGGGTCGAGAAGGTGCAGTCTCCGCCGAGCGTGATGCCTCCGAAGGTGCTTGAGCTGTTGATCTGAAGCTGACCGCTTGAGCCGCCGGGGCCGCTGCCACCGCCGAGCGTGGTGCAGGCCGCGCCGTTGAGGCACACTTTCAGGGCGTGAGCCGTGGAATCGGCGTAGATCGCGTCCAGCCCGGAAAGGGACGTTGGAGCGGTCCCTTCAGCCAAATAAATGCCGGTGCCCGCGCCCGCCGAAGTTGGGCAGTGGCCGCCTGAAGCACTCAGGTAGGCGTTTCCCACGCACAGCATCCCGGGTTGGTTCTGATCCGGCATCAGTTTGGTCGAGTTGTTTCCTAGACCGGCATAGAAGTCCAGCACGGGCGGGAAGGTGTTACTCCCTGCCGGCGCGGCGCCGTACAATGCGAGCTTGGAATAGGTCGATTGGTTCGCAGTACCAAGCAGGAAGCCGTTGCCGCCCAGAGAAAGATTTTGCGCAAAGAGCGTCTGAGTGCCAGAATTGTAGTTGAAGTGCGCGTTGTCTTGCCCCAGGTTTCCGCTCCCATCGACAAACAACGCGCTGTTCGCCGTGCCGCTTCCCACCCCGCTGCCGATGCCGAGACTACCGCTGCCGCACGCCGCCCAGCTTGGGACTCCCGAGCCGCTTTCCTGAAAGCAATTTGTGCCGCTGTTGTTTCCGGCCAACGTGACGTAATGCGTCCCGTTCCAGTAGGGCATATCCCCGGCCCGCGTCGCAGCGGGAGCGAGCGAGTCAAAGGCAGCCTGCTGGGTGCCCTGGCCGGTGCCGCCGCGTGCCAGCGCCAGCGTCCCGGAGACGATGTTCGTGGCATCGGTGGTGTCTGTGGTAGCACTTGCAGCAAAGGCCGAGTTGTTCGTTTTCGTGCAGGTGATGTTCGGAGTTGAAAAGGTACAATCTCCGCCGAGCGTGATGCCACCGAAGGTGCTTGAGCTGTTGATCTGAAGCTGGCCGTTTGAGCCGCCCGGCGCCCCGCTGCCGCACGCCGCCCAGCTTGGGACTCCCGAACCACTTTCCTGAAAGCAGTTTGTGCCGCTATTGTTTCCAGCCAGCGTGACGTAATGCGTCCCGTTCCAGTAGGGCAAATCTCCGGACCGCGTGCCAGCGGGGGCGAGCGAGTCAAAGGCAGCCTGCCGGGAGCCCTGGCCGGTGCCGCCCTGAGCCACCGCCAGCATCCCGGAGACGATGTTCGTGGCATTGGTGGTATCCGCCGTGGCGCTCGCCGCGTACTGGACGAAAGAGAGGTTCCCGGCGCCGTCGGTCTTGAGGAATGAATTTGCGCTGACCGTGCCATCGGCGGCAGGCCAGGTCCACTTCACGGTGGAGGGGATGCTGCCGGGCGCGCAAATCTCCGCGGCGTTGGCTCCATTCGACGCCTGTTCGTTCAGCGAGAGGCATCCGGCCGGCGTCCCCGTTGACGTGTAGCCGCTCGCCGTCATGGGGCCGATCACGGCGAGAGCGTGAGACCCTTTCGTGTAAAAGAAGTTCGTCGAATCGCCCCCTGGGGTTCCGCCATCGTCGTACTGCACCGCGGTGTCGCCGCCTGAAGCCGGGATCGCTTGGGGCGTCCATTGGCCGGCGTTGTACTGGTAAACCTGCCCGTTGAGGGGCGTGGCAGCCGCCAGCGGAAAGCCGTTGAAACCCACGACCTTCTGATGGGACGGGTCGACGGCGGCGAGATCGGTGCCGAAAGTCGTGGACCCGCCGCAAGGGCCGAACACGTAGCCCGTGCCTGTTCCATCAACCTGCAGACACTGATTGGCGCTGCCCATGCCGAGGCGCGACAGCGCCCCGCCCGACACGGTGAGCAGGTCGCCGTTGGTGGTGAGCGGAGTCTGGTTGAGTGCGACGGCGCCTGAGAGGTTGGCAAAAGAGGGCTGGCCGTAGGTCAAAGCTCCGCCGGGCGTGATGCCGGTGGCGAACTGCCCTGCGGATCCGTTCGAAGCGGTCACAGCCGCACTGCAGATGGGCGCGACGTTGCGGGCCAGCGCGATCGCAAACTGATGGGCGGGGCAGGGGCCCACTCCGGAATAGGGGCTGGCGAGCTGCGCGTCGGCGGCGGTGCCGGTGAGGTTATCGAAGGCAGGCTGCAACGCCGACCATTGGCTGCCGTTCCAGCCTAAAAACTGGTTCAGGTTGCCGGGGCCGAAACTGTTGCCGACGTTGGCCGGAACCCAACGGTTCAGGCTTGCACTGTACTGGTACACCTGGCCGTCCACGGGCGCAGCGGGCGAGAGCGGAATCGCGCCCAGGCCAATAACCTTCTGATGGGTGGGGTCGATGGCGGTGATGTCCGTCCCGAATTGCGGGTTGCCGTTGCACCCCGAAACGCAGACCACGTGGATGGCGTTGCTGTCGGCGTCGAAAATGGACGTAAACACCTGGTTGGCATCCGACGGCGTGTGGGTCCCGCTGGGGCCCGGGGTGGCTTCGATCCGCAGCCAGTTGCTCGCGGGGTCGTAGGCGCGCCGCGCAACGGCGTTGATGTCGACGGGCATGGACGTCTGAGGTTGCCCGGCGGGCACCACGCGAAAACCCGCCTGCACGCTGTAGCGGACCACAAAGCCGGGCTGCGGGAGTGACGGAATGGGTGCGGGCGCGGGGACCGGAACCGCGGCGCTCGGGGCCGCCACGGGGGCGGCAGGCGCCGGGGCACGCGGCACGGCCGCCAACGCCTCCGGAAGGCTGCTTAGAGCGAGGATCGCAACCGCCGACACACAGCCTTTCAGGAACCGGCCCCGAGAGTCACGGCAACCATCGTCAAACCCCGCTCGACCTGATCTGATATCGCCGAGCGGCTTGCATCCCGGCCTTCGACTCTGCGTTTCCATGCTCAACGCCTCAGCCTTCCCTGGCATCTGGCCGACCGCCAGAGTGTCATCCAGCGCCGCCACCGCGCGCCAAACGCGCCAGTCCCGCTCGATGACTCGCTCGCCATCGCCAGCTTTCCCCGCGACATCATTAACCTACAAGTAAAACATGTTACCTGGACAATATGAGACTATGGGGCCGACTGAGAATATTGGGACGGTTTATTTGGCCGTGTCAGGACAATGAGATAGGCAGGGGAGTTTTCCCTATCGGAGGCTTAAGTGCGAAAAGTGTCCTAAACTGACACACTCGTCGAGAAAGGGACAGCTTTGCGGCGCACGGCGAGATTACGTGTCGCCGGGACCGCTCTCTCTGCGGTGCTTGGCTTGGACCCAGCCCAGAAGCCTCTGCTTTTGCTCGAACATCCTCTTGGCTTCGTTGCGCAGCCGGGAAACGACTTTGTACCGCGACTTGGAGAACCACGGCACCCGGTGCGGCGTGCACCCGTACTTCTCCTTGTACGTACCTTCCCCGCCCCAGTCATAGACCTCGACGCCGCGACTCTTCCAATACCGCATCGCGTACCAGTGAATGGCCTCATTCGGGCGCAAGAGTTGGCTGGAGCGAAAGCTGGCGTTGCCCCAGAATTCGGCGATCCTGTTGAAGCCGGGAAAGATTCCGGTGGCAATACACCTTCCTTGCGGATCGCGTGCCCTTAACAGCAGGACACGGCCGGCGGGCTCGACATGCGTGATCAAGGCCCGCACGCGGTCGATACCGTAGGTCGGCACCAGACCCTGTTTTGCGAACACCTCTTTCAGTTGTTCGAAGTACTCATCCGCGAAGGCGAGATCATGAGCTTCCTCGATGCGCACGCCGCTCTTTTCGGCTTTTCGGATGCACCGGCGGCAGGCGCTATCCATGGCGTTAAAGAGGTCTTCTTCGGACCGCGTCAGGTCAGTCCGGTAGGATGCGTATGAATCGCACTCGAATCCCAGCGATTTTCCATCTTCGACCGTGAACAAGGGATCGGAGACCTCCATGTGCACGCACTTCAGCGTGCCAAACGCCATATCTTCCACGGCGCCCAGCGCGGCCGCCCGCGAGACTCCCGGCGCCAGGTTGAAGCCCATATAGGGCGTGGTCCACCCGGGAAACGAACTGCCCAGAATCCTCAGCCCGAACCGCGTGAACGTAAGACCGGTAAAATATCCCGCCACGGCGCCACCGTCGCGCAGCTCCGCGATCACGGAGGCGGCGCGCTGCGTCGCGCTCACAAAACGGAGCCACTCGCGCGTCTGAAAGACGGTTCGATCCTCGAAACGATCCAGCAACGGCCAGTCGATTTGAGCGGGCTCGAGGATATGGCACTTCATGGTGACCCCGTCGCCGTGGCCGGGCTCGCGGCCCGGTCATTTGTCGATAAGAATTGCCGAATAGCTGACAAAATAGCGCGTCAGCGGCGTATGCACCTTCGCCCACTGCTTGCTCTCGTGATAAGCCCCGTAGAGCAGCCGTACCCCGCGGACTGCCACAGGGTTGGGCGCCGGGCCTCCGGCGCCCGAAAGTTGATAGCCAAGCTCCTGCATGTAATCGCCCACCAGGCTCTCGAACCACCGCAACTGGTCTGGCGGAAAACTGTTCTTCCAACGCCCCACGGGCTGGAATATCCCGCGTGCCAGGTCTTCCTTGAAGGCGGTCAGGGGGGTTCGCACCGAGCCGATGCGAGTCCGCTGGACGTGGTCGTAATCGAGGTCGTGCTGGATGAACTCACAGACTCGCGCCAGCTCCTCGCGCGGGCGATCGACCAAATCCTCGTAGCGCACTTCGAGGTAGTGGGGCCCGAGGCGGGCGCCGTACGCCCGGCCCTTGCGCACGATCCACTCCCAATAGAGGCCGGCCGCCAGCAGGCTTCGCTTACGATCCCACGGCAAGGGCCGGCTCCAGCCTCGCCGATCGAGCGATAACGCTACATCGCGCGGATCGCGAACAATGTGGACGAAGCGCGCCTCGGGAAAGTCGCGCTGGATGCGGAGCATGTGGGGGGCGTTGGTGGGGGTGGAATCGGCCCAGCGGTCCACCTCCTGCCTGCGCGCCACCTCGTCCATCACGATCCGCAAAAAGTCGCTCGTACCCCGGCACTCCGCCCGCACCTTCGTCTCAATTTCCACCGCGTCAAGGCCCGAAACCCGGAAGGCCTTGCTCTGCAGCCACTCCTTCATCATGCGCTGCTTGTTCTTCAGATCGCCCAGGTCGCCGTAAATGGGCTCCAGCACGTCGTAGACGTTCATCTGGGTGTGGAATTCGGCGAAACCGCCGGCGGAGATCAGCAGATGATACAGGAAACTCGTGCCTGACCGCGGACAACCGACGATGAAAACCGGTGGTTTCATGAGCGCCGCACCCTTACCCCCGGCTGCGCGGCCCGGGGGAGCGGAATCGGGCTCCGGGCAGAATGGCAACCTCCCGCTCAGGCCCGGGGGCTGAGGCGGCAAACGACGCGTTTCGCTTGGCGGTGTCCCTGACGCGCAGCGGGCGGCGCGGGCTGGGGCGGCCGGATTTCTTCGGCACGCGTGCTTACCAGCAGATGCCCTCGTAACGGGCGGCGCTGCCCGGACGGCGCGAGGACTCCAGATTCACCAGGTCGATCACCCGATGTTGTGGGCTCAAGCACCGCGCAAGCTGCTGGCTGTCCACCGACTTCGTGCCGATAATCACCACTTCGGCCTCGCGCACTACTTGCTCGAGGTCCGTGGAGACCAGCGAGCCGATGTGGGGGATCACACCCTCGATGTATTCCCGGTTCGAGCCTGCGATCAGCCCGAGCGACACGTGCGGATCCCACACGCGCACCTGGCACCCCTCGCCGATCAGCCGCTTGATGAGCTCAACCTGGGGGCTTTCCCTCAAATCGTCGGTGCCCGCCTTAAAGCTCAGTCCCAACACTGCCACCTTTTTGGCCCGAGTCGCCAGCACCGCGTCCACCGAGCGCTCAATGTGATCGAGATTGCTCGGCAGGATGGATTCCAGCAGGGGCAGCTTCAGGTCCCGCTCGCGGGCGCAATGGATGAGGGCGCGGAGGTCCTTCGGCAGGCACGACCCGCCGAAGGCGTAACCCGGAGCGAGATACGCGGGCGAGATGTTCAGCCGCGTGTCGGAGGTGAAGATACGAGTTACGGCCTCTGTGTCCACGCCCAGGTTCTTGCACAGCGTGCCGATCTCGTTGGCGAATCCCACCTTGACGGCGTGAAAGGCGTTGCAGGCGTACTTGACCATTTCCGCCACGGCGATGCCGGTCTCGAACATCGAGCCGGGCGTGCCCCGGTAAACCTCGCGCAGCGCCGCCAGGTGAGTGGGTTCGCGGCCGCCGAGCACCGTGCACGGCGGATCGAGGAAGTCGGCCACCGCACTGCCCTCGCGCAGGAACTCCGGGTTGTAGCACACCGAGAAGTCCGGGCCCGCGCGCCGGCCGCTCGCCGCCTCCAGGGCGGGAATCGCCACCCCCTCGGTGCTGCCCGGCAGCATCGTGCTGCGCAGCACAACCGTATGGCCGCCCAGCTTGTGCCGCAGCGCCGTCCCGATTTCGCTGGCCACGCGCTCGATGTGGCTCAGATCCAGCTTGCCGCTGCGCAGGCTCGGAGTGCCGACCGCCACGAAGGAAATATCCGTCTCCCGCACCGCGGCGCCGGCGTCGGTGGTGGCCGTGAGGCGGCCGGCGCGGCAGCCCTCACTCACCAACTCTTGCATCTGCGCTTCCACAATCGGACTGCGCCCGCCCCCGAGCGTCTCCACCTTCTGCCGGCTCACGTCCACGCCCACCACGCGATAGCCCTGGTGGGCAAGGCACGCGGCGGTCACCGAACCCACGTAACCCAGTCCAAAGACGCTGATTGACAAACTCACGCTGCAACTCCGTCGACCCTGAATCTCTTTTGCCCTCGGACTGAATCGGGAAGGGCGCTTGCCAGGTGGATGGGCTGCGTTCCGCCTCAGCCCGGGATGTAGGCGTTCAGCATGGGGAGCACCCGCTCGGCAAAGCCCACCGCGCGCTCTTTGGCGCGTGCGACGTCTTCGCCGCCCGTCACGGGCGTGACCACCCGCACCATCGAACCGTCGGTCCGGTTCAGGCGCATCGCATCCCACACCAGATAGAACTTGGCTCGATAGTCGCTGGCCACCACGCGGCCGTGGGCCTCATACCAGTACAGCACCACCTCGCGATTCTCGCCATTGGCAATCACGTAGTAGTTGGCCGGCACCGGCCGTCCATCGGGGCCGGTCAAATGCAAAACCGAGCTCTCAACCGGCTCCCAGCCTGCTCCGGGCAGGCAGTGCTTGGGTGAATGGATGGTGTCGTGGGTGCGTTGGCTCGGGAAGTACTCGAGCAGGAGGTCGACGAACGGCTGCGACGGGCGCTGATAAATCCGCTCCAGAAAACGGCCGGGACCGAGTACGTCGAGGGTCTCCTGGGTGAAAGGCAGTGGATCGCCGCCCTGCCAGTCCCCGACGGCCCGCGGAAACTCCGTCACATCCTTATGCGGCGGCGCGGGGGCGTCGGTGCCGCGCCCGTGAAGGTAGAGCGCCGTCACTGCGATTAAAGCGCCCGCCAGCGCCAATCTCAATCCGGTCTCGGTGGAGGATTTCATGCCCGCCTCCTGCGAAGCCGCCGGGCCACCGCCCGCAGAAGCTGATGGATTGCGATGAACATCAGCAACGACAGGATGAAAATGACCCAGCCCGAGAATTCATGGAAGAAGCCCTCGGCCTTGTCCGGACTCCAGTAGATGCCGGTGAGCCCCGTGCCCATGATGCGCAGTCCGTTGGCGGCGATGGCGATGGGCAGCGCGCTCAGCACCAGCAGGATTCGTATCGCCACGCTGCGCTCGAGCAGATAAGAGTAGATGACCGCCAGGGTGATCAGCGAGACCAGCGACCGGATGCCGCTGCACGCCTCCACCACCTCGAGCGCCATGGTGGGCAGGTGAATCACGTTCCCTTCCCGCAACACCGGCACGCCCACCAGGCTCAGCAGGGAGCTGGCGAGATTGGACGCCAAAAACTGTAACGGCAGGGTGATTTCGTTCATGACCAGCGCGGGAAGGGGAACCATCAGGAAAAGAAACGCCCAGGGGAAAATCAGGGCCCGGAAATGCTGCCAACCGAGGAAGAAAATCACCAGGCCGGCGAGCAGAAAGATGAACGAAGACCGCGACAAGAACAGCTCCGCTCCGAATATACCGAGCAGCAGAACGCCCACCGCGCCCAGCATCACGCCGAGGCCCCACCAGGAGGGCCGCAGGGGCAAGGCCTTGAGCGCCTGGCGCT